>JADLCG010000144.1 GCA_020847355.1 Anaerolineales bacterium
GAAGATAAGTTACTTTTTGCGAAGCGGTCTGGGAAGATTTGATAGAAGATCGCGTCTTGAATCCACTGTGGCGTTGACATGAGTTCCCTGTGTAAAAAGAGACGCGAGGCTCAAATTCCTGCGCGTCTCTTTTTTTTTGATTTTGATATTTTTAGCGGATGGCTTTTTCGGTCTCTGCGTCAAAGATGTGGAATTTGTCCATATCAAAGACCATTTGCGGAGAATTGCCAACGCGCAGTTTGGAGCGCGGGTCCACGCGGGCGACGAAGGTGTTTTTCCCGCTGACGAGATAGAGCAAAGTTTCGTTGCCCATTAGCTCGGTTACGTCCACCTTGGCGACTACGCTTTGAGCGGTGATATTTTGCGGGGCGAATTCTGGATCGTGGATGTTTTCTGGGCGAATGCCGAGGACTACGTCCTTGCCGATGGAATCTTTGTAGGCGCTGGCGCGGTTGGCTGGGATTTGAACTTGGAAATCGCCGGTATCTGCGCTGAGTTTATCGCCGGTTTTGACGATCTTAGCGGGGAAGAAGTTCATGGCGGGGGAGCCAATGAAACCAGCTACAAATAAATTGTTCGGATGGTCGTATAAGTTTTGGGGCGTGTCCAGTTGTTGGAGATCGCCTTTGTTGATTACGGCAATCCGCGTAGCCATAGTCATGGCTTCGGTTTGATCGTGGGTTACATAAATAAAAGTGGTTTTGAGGCGTTGGTGCAGTTTGCTGATTTCGGCGCGCATTTGGACGCGGAGTTTTGCGTCTAAGTTGGAGAGCGGTTCGTCGAAGAGAAAGACTTTGGGCTCGCGGACGATAGCGCGACCAACCGCCACACGCTGGCGCTGACCGCCGGAGAGTTGGCGCGGCTTGCGGTTGAGCAGTTCTTTGATGCCGAGCGTTTCGGCGGCTTCGTCAACGCGGCGCTTGATTTCTTCCTTGGGCATTTTGCGTAGTTTGAGACCAAATGCCATGTTGTCGTACACGGAAAGATGCGGATACAAAGCGTAGGATTGAAACACCATAGCAATGTCACGATCTTTGGGGGCGATGTCGTTGACGACGCGATCGCCGATGGTGATTTCGCCGCCTGAAATTTCTTCCAAGCCAGCCAAGAGACGCAGGGCGGTGGTTTTGCCGCAACCTGAGGGACCTACTAATACAAGGAATTCCTTGTCCTGAACCTCGATGTTCAGGTCTTTGATGACGGTGAGGTCGCCAAACTTCTTTTGAATATTTTTGTACGTAACGCTTGCCATGTGAAACAATCCTCCAGTCGGTAGAATATAGTGGCTCGATTATATATCCATACGCCGAATTCTGCCTATGTTTTTTTCAGGCGAGTTTTGCGGATTTTTAGGGCGTGGAACAACTATCTGCAACGCAACCAGCCTAGAGCGTGGTTAGGGACGGGTTGTTAAGTCAAATTTTTGGTTTTGTGCCGTTGGAGTAGTAGAAAAGTCGAAAGAGCTAAAATGGCGGTGAAGAGGATGTTCAAGCCGAAGCCAATTTCTAGCCCAAAAGCCGTGCTGACCCATCCAATCAGCCAAGGTCCAATCAATGAGCCGACGCCCGCGAAGGTGAAGAGCGTTCCTAAAATGGTGTTGATATTTTCGTGAAAGTCGTCGGAGACGGCGGCGGTGATGGTGGGGAAGATGATGGAGAAGAAAAGTCCGGTGAGCGGTAAGAAGATAGTTTGGGTTGTGAAAATTCCAATGCCGAGACAAAAGAGACTGCCCATAGCTGAAAATAAAATTGAGCGGATGTAGCCTAAACGCTGGACGATGAAGCCGCCGATGAGACGCCCAATCATTAGGGCGGCGAAGAATAAGGTGAGCGCTTGGTTGCTGGAGGCGCTTGAAGCGGAATCTATTTTTTGAAGATAGGTTACTAACCAAGAGGCGATGCCAATCTCTGCCGCCACGTAACTGGCGATGGCGATATAGAAAAGCGGCAAACTTTTTTTGAAGGCAATTTGCGGAATTTGCCGAAAGTTGATTTGCGTTTTTTCAGTGGTTTGCGGAAAGCGTAAAAAGGCGGCGCATACTAAAAAGATCAAGATTAGCGCTAAATCCCAGCGATAGATGACGCGCCATGAGATATTCAATTCAAATAGGCGGCTGGCGAAGTAAGGCGCGAGCGCCGAGCCTAGCCCGTGCATGACTGCCATCAAGTTGAGGAAAAGCCCTTTGTTTTCTTTGTAAACTTCGACGATGATGGCGTTTGGTCCAAGTTCAAATGCGCCGAAGCCCAGCCCGATGATGAATAAGCAAACCCCAAGCAGGATGGTGTTTTCAAAGGAGCTGTATCCGCTCACGCCCAGAGCGAGGCAGATGCCCGCGAGAATTAGTACGCTCTTTAGCCCAAATTTATCGGCGATGAGACCGGCGATCAGGGTTGCTATGAGAAAGCCGAGATATTCTCCGAAGAAGATGTTGCCGCCCGCGCCGTAGCTTAAGTTGAGTTCGGCAAGGATGGCGGGAAGCGTGGGTCCTTTGAGATTGTCCGTGAAGCCAAAGAGGAAGAAAGCGAAAAAACAAATCGCGGTGATCAATATTTTGATAAGTTTGGAAGTTTGATACATAACGCAGACCTTTGTGCGTAAATTGGAATGGGAAGATTTCAAGCGGCAGTCATGCCGTAAATTCAAATAAATATACTGAAAGCCAGTTCTGATGCAGAGGCAAGTTTGTGTTTTGGGTAGTATCTGATATTTTTAACGCAAAGCCGCAGAGTCACAAAGCGATTGTTTCTTTTTTTGAAATTGGTTAAATTAAAAACAAAAGAGGGCAGAAGTTTCTGCCCTCTTTTGTTGAAAGGCATTACTTGGTTTTGAGCGTATCCCAGCCCGCGTATTTGGCTTCGCTCCCTAATTCCGCTTCGATGCGCAAAAGTTGATTGTATTTGGCGACGCGGTCGGAGCGGGCGGGCGCGCCGGTTTTGATTTGACCGGTGTTGAGCGCCACAGCCAAATCCGCGATGGTCGCGTCTTCGGTTTCGCCGGAGCGATGCGAAGTGACCGCCGACCAGCCGGCGCGTTGGCATAAATCCACCGCTTCGATGGTTTCGGTCAGCGAGCCAATTTGATTCACCTTGACCAATAAAGCGTTGGCGGCGTTTTCTTTGATCGCGCGGCGCACGCGCTCTGGATTAGTCACGAGCAAGTCATCGCCGACGATCTGTAATTTATCGCCGAGGTTTTGCTTCATCAACTTCCAAGCTTCCCAATCGTCTTGCGCCAAGCCGTCTTCAATCGAAACAATCGGATAATCCTTAACCCACTTCGTCCAGAACTCCACCATTTGCTCGCCGGTGAGTTGTTTGTTTTCTTTACGCAGGTTATATTTTTTGGTCTTCTCGTCATAAAGTTCAGAAGCGGCGGGATCGAGCGCAAGCGCCACTTCTTTGCCGCGCCCGGCTTTGAAGCCCGCTTTTTCAATTGCCGCGAGGATCACTTCCAGCGCTTCTTCGTTCGTTTTGAGCGCCGGAGCATAGCCGCCTTCGTCGCCGACTAAGGTGCTATATCCTTTTTCTTTCAACACAGATTTCAAAGCGTGGTAAATTTCCGCGCCCCAGCGCACGCCTTCAGTGAAGGAAGAAGCGCCAAAGGGCATGACCATGAATTCCTGCATATCGGTAGATTGCCAAGCCGTGTGCGCGCCGCCGTTCAAGATATTCATCATCGGCACGGGAAGCACATGCGCGAACACGCCGCCTAAATAACGATAGAGCGGCATCCCATAAGAATTCGCCGCGGCTTTGGCTACCGCTAAACTCACGCCCAAAATTGCGTTCGCGCCCAGTTTGGATTTATTCTGCGTGCCGTCTAGTTCCAACATCAGCGCGTCAATGCCTTTTTGATCGGAAGCGTCCCAGCCGAAGAGCGCATCGGCGATCACGCCGTTGACGTTGGCGACCGCTTTCGTCACGCCTTTGCCTCCGTAGCGCTTCTTATCGCCATCGCGCATTTCAAGCGCCTCATGCTCGCCGGTGGATGCGCCCGAGGGGACCGCCGCGCGCCCCCAGGCGCCGTCCATCAAAACGACTTCCACTTCCACAGTCGGGTTGCCGCGCGAATCCAAAACTTCCAACGCGGAGATGCTTTCAATTGTTGTATCCATAATCGCTCCTAAAAGTTATGCTTAATACTTCAAGTATAATCGCAAACAATAGGGAGATGAAGCGCAGACGAAGTTCGCGCCTCTTACTTAACGCAAGCCGACTCAGCCGCTTGGGCATTCTCTCACCCCAATCTTTCCGCTTGGAGCTTTTCATTGATGACGCATTCGCCGCAAAAGTTAATTCCATTTATTTGTTATGCCAAAGAGAACAAGCAGATTATCCGCGCTTTTAGCGAAAAATTAAAAGCCGAAGGCTGGATTGACCCTTGGCTCGACGAGGACGATATTCTGCCCGGGCAGGTCTGGCAGGAGCGCGTGATCGAAGCCGTGCGTAAATCGCATGTGGTGATCATCTTTCTCTCTAAAGTGGCGCTCACCAACGACGGCTTTTTTCATAAAGAAATGAAACTCGCCTTAGATACCGCCGCCGAAAAACCCGAAGGCGCGATTTTCATCATCCCCGTCCGCATTGACGATTGCGAAACCCCGGAGGTGGTGGCTAAATATCAATATGTGGACTATTTCGGCAGTTCCGAGCATAAAGCCCGCGCTTACAGTTTCTTACTCGCCTCGTTAAAAAGCCGCGCCGCCAGCCTTAACTTGCTTCCCTAAAGTTAAGTAAAATCTCCGAGCGTTTGAGCCTCGGAGATTTTGTTAATTAACTCAAGTTGCAACCTTTGCAATGATTTTTATTAAAACGTAGTTGCTAAGAGTTTTTTAGCCGCGAATTACGCGGATTTTCGCTAAGCGCTTCAAAAAATCCGCGTGAATTAGTGAAATTCGCGGCAAAAGATTTGCGGTAACAACTTAGGTTAATTACTTTTTATTTTTTTCTTTCGCCGCTTTTAGCAACCCCGCAAACAACGGGTGCGGATTCATTGGGCGCGACAAAAACTCCGGATGAAATTGACTGGCAACCATATATGGATGATCTTTCAACTCGACGATTTCCACCAATCTGCCGTCTGGCGATAAGCCGGAGAAAACCATGCCATGCTCGGCGAAGGTCTCACGATATTTATTGTTGAATTCAAAACGATGGCGATGTCTTTCGTCCACATGGGCAACGCCGTAAGCGTTTGCCGCTTTCGTCCCCTTGGCAAGCAGGCAGGGGTAGAGTCCGAGGCGCATGGTTCCGCCCATGTCGGTGATCGAGCGCTGATCGGTCATCAAATCAATCACCGGGTGTTCAGTGGCGCGGTCAAATTCCGAGGAGTTCGCGTCTTCAAGATCCAATACGCCGCGGGCAAAATCAATGCACATCACTTGCATTCCTAAACACAAACCCAAATACGGGATTTTATTTTCACGCGCATAACGCGCCGCCAAAATTTTGCCTTCAATGCCGCGCGAACCGAAACCGCCCGGCACGAGAATCGCATCCGCCTTTTTGATCACGTCCCAGCTTTTATCTTTGGCTTTTTCTAAATCTACGGAATGAATCCAGCTAATTTCCACTTCCACGCCGTTGGCGAGCGCCGCATGTTTCAACGCCTCGCGCACGGACATATAAGCGTCTTGCAGTTCGACATATTTGCCCACTAGCGCCACTTGGACGGTGGGCTTTTCTTTTTTGACTTCATCTACTAATTTTTTCCACGGTTGCATATTCGGCTTGCGCTTGGAGGTCAGCCCCAATTTTTTGGCGATGTAATCTCCCACGCCCAATTTTTCTAAAAGCAATGGCACTTCGTATAACACGTTTGCGGTGGGCATGGGAATCACTGCGTCTTTTTCTACGTCGCAGAAGAGCGCGATCTTGTCGCAGAGACTTTTGTCAATCGGCTGATCGGCGCGGGCAATGATCAAGTTGGGAGAAATGCCAATCGAGCGCAGAGCCGCTACAGAATGTTGCGTGGGCTTGGTTTTAATTTCGCCAGTCGCGCCGATAGTTGGAAGCCAAGTGACATGTACAAACAGGCAGTTTTCGCGCCCGACCTCATTACGTAATTGACGCAGGGCTTCTAAAAATGGTTGTGACTCAATATCGCCGACCGTTCCGCCGACTTCTAAAATTACGATGTCTGCATCCGTCTCTTTGGCGACTAAACCAATCCGCCGTTTGATCTCATTAGTGATATGCGGAATGACCTGAATCGTCCCGCCTAAGTAATCGCCGCGCCGCTCGTTGGCGATGATCTCCGCATAGACTTGACCAGTGGTGAAATTGCTCGAACGGCTCAAACGATTATCAATAAAGCGCTCGTAGTGACCTAAATCCAAATCGGTTTCTGCGCCGTCGTCCAGCACATACACCTCGCCATGCTGATACGGACTCATCGTACCCGGGTCTACATTGATATACGGGTCCAGTTTTTGCACGCCGATTTTGAATCCGCGTTCTTTGAGCAATAAACCCAAAGCCGCGGCAGTTACGCCCTTGCCAACCGAGGAAACTACGCCGCCGGTGAAGAATAAATATTTTGTCGCCATTTTCCAATTCCTTTCAATTCAACCATAATAGATTTAAGTAGTCGGTCGAAATAAATTTTACAAACCATCGCTCAAGGCGGCGTCCCCGCCGCCGAGGACGGCGGCTTGAGCAGGGATTTGTTTTCTAAATACTTACAATCGACTACTTAGATAAAAAACTTTTTATAAAACTTGCGCGCAAAAATACCTAACGACTTAATAAAACGCATCCTCCATACAAAGAGAATGGGAGGGCGTTTAAGCCCTCCCATTCGGGATTGTTTTTGCTTGTGGGGTAATCAACAACTTTCGTTTCATCCAACTAACTTTGTCAGCGCTTCTGCCGCGCGGCGCATTTCGAGGAAGATCATGCCCAATTTTGCATCCTGACGCGCCATCGCCGTCAAAACGGCTTCGTCGCCGATGGAAGTTAACACAATCGCGCCTTTATCGCCCTTGATATAAACTTGTTCCAAACTGCCGCGCCCCAATTCGCCGGAGATTCTTTCGCCCAGCGAGAGCATGGCGGCAGACATCGCCGAAACGCGGTCTTCCTCCACGCCTTGTTGCAACGCGGAGGCCATAATCAAACCGTCTACTGAAACGACGGCTGAGGCTTCAATATCAGGCGCGGCCGCCTGCATGTTACGTAGATGTTCCACCATTTGTTCAGCACGGGATTTTGCCATGACGCGATCTCCTAATCTGATTTATCACGCACAAAGTTTACCAGAAAAAGAAAATTTCGAGTATTGCTTGGGCATTTCAATTCCGAAAAGCCCGCAAGATTTGACCCGCCTCCCGCTTCATGCTAAACTTACCGATTGCCATGCTCAAAGCCTTTTTTCTTTTAATCGCGCTTTTTTTGCAAACCAACGGCGTTGCGCTCACTTCTCCGCAAGCCGGGGATGTTTTGCGCGGACAGGTGGAAATTCACGGCGCAATGGACGTCCCCAATTTTGCCTCGGCTGAATTGGCTTTCTCCTTCGCCTCTGACCCCGCTCAAAGCTGGTTCACCATCCAGACCTTTCCCCAGCCCAAGCAGGATGCGCCGCTCGCCATTTGGGATACCACCGCCATCACCGATGGCGATTATGTTTTGCATTTGCGCGTTCATTTGCAAGATGGCTCTGTGCAGGATGCCATCGTCACAGATTTGAAAATTCGCAATGCGGTTCCGCTCCCCACGCAAACTCCCACCGAGGTCTTTGAGATTGCAACGCCGCTGATTGTTCAAGCAAACGAAACGCAAACTCCGCAACCCACCGCGACCCTTTTCTTCGTCCAGCCTTCGGCGCTTCCCGCCAACCCAGCCGCGTTAAACGACTCTGAAATTTCAGCCGCATTTATCCGCGGCGCTTTGACCGTCATTGTGCTGTTCATTTGCGCGTCCTTAATCTTATATCTTCGCAAAAATATATAACCTTGAACATTCAACCTTAAACTTGGAATTTTTCTATGACCGACACGTTTCTGATCATTGGTCTCGGCAACCCGGGCCGTGAATATCTCAACACCCGCCACAATATCGGCTTTATGCTCATTGACCGCGTCACAATTCGCCTGAATGCGCGCGGTATGAAGATGCAATCGAACGCGATTGTCATTTCCGCTCACTATGAAGAAAGAAAAATTATTTTGGCGAAGCCGCAAACCTATATGAATCTTTCGGGTCAATCCGTGCAGGGACTTTTGCATTTTTATAAAATACCTTTTGAAAATATGATTGTCGCGCACGATGATTTGGATCTGCCCTTTGGCGCGCTTCGCATTCGTCCCACCGGCGGACCCGGCGGACAGCGCGGCATGGCTTCCACGATCGAAAAACTCGGCACGCAGGATTTTCCGCGCTTACGTTTGGGCATTGGTCGTCCGCCCGGCAGGATGGACGCAAAAGATTACGTGCTTCAAGATTTTTCAAAAGACGAAATGAAACTCCTGCCCGAAGTTCTAGACCGCGCCGCCGACGCTACTTTTGAATTTATCCTCAAAGGTTTAAACGCCGCTATGAATAAATTTAATGGAGATGGAGAGAGTAAGCGGTAAGTTCACTGTTCTCTGATTATGCAATCTCTTTTAGCTAACCTTCGCTCGCTTTCTCAATATCAACAAGCGCTGACCGATCTCAAGGCTGGAAAAAAATTTTCTGGTTTGGGTTTGCCGCGCTCTGCGCGTTTGCCCATGCTCGCCTGCCTGCGCGAAGATTGGCGCCAACCCATTTTGTTCGTCACCGACCGCGCCGACCATGCGCTGGCTTTGTTTGACGAACTGGGATTTTGGATCAAATCTCCGCGCTTTTTATTTGCCGAGCCGAATCCGCTCTTTTATGAGGAAGCCGCCTGGGGCGTTTCTACGCGCCGCTCGCGTTTGCAAACCCTGACGGCGCTTTCGGCATATCATCTTCCGTTTGTGCAAAAGCCGGCTGAGCCGCCCGTCATTATTGCTTCCGTGCGCTCGTTGATGACGCGCACCTTGCCGCGCAGAGACTATCTCAAAGCGTGTAAAAAACTTTCAGTCAACAGTAGCAGTCAACCCGATGTTTTGATGCGCGAGTGGGCGAGGATCGGCTATCAAAGAGTCAATACCGTCTTGGAGCCCGGTCAATTTTCGCATCGCGGCGGTTTATTAGATATTTGGGCGCCGACGGAATTGAATCCCGTGCGTTTAGATTTCTTTGGCGATGAAATTGAAACCATCCGCAGTTTTGACCCCGCTTCACAACGCACGCTTGAAAAACTTGAAAATGTTTTGATCACGCCGGCGCGGGAATTTTTACAGCCTGAAGGCGATCTGGCTGAAAACCTGAGCGAGTTTCATCTCCCGTTACTGCATTCATACGCCGCCACGTTGTTGGATTATTTGCCGCAAAAATCTTTGGCGCTGTTGGACGACGTTAGTTTGATCGAGACTATGGCAAATGAAATTGAAGAACAAGCGGTTAAGTTTCGGCAGGAGAGTATTCAAGAAGGTACGTTGGCGGAAAGTTTTCCCGCGCCATATTTGCCATGGTCGGAATTGAATGACACATTGCAAGATTTGCCCATCCTCGAGTTGGGACATTCGACCGAGTCGGTTGAAAGCGAAGCGCAGACGACGCTTGCCGAGCGCTTTGGACATGACGAAAGATTTGGCGGCCGGCTTAAACCGTTTGTAGATTATCTGGCTCAAGTTATCGAGAGCGGCGAACAAGTTTTGATCGTTTCGCGGCAGTCTCCGCGTTTACAGGAATTATGGGGCGAGCATTATCCAAACTCCGCGCCTGAGAATCTTGAATTTATTGAGGCTTCGCTTTCAGAAGGCTTCACCCTAATCCCTAATTCCCTACTGCCTATTCACTTAATTACAGATTCGGAGATTTTCGGTTGGGAGCGCCCGCAACCGCGCATTCGCCAAAAGCAAGCCGCTGAAACGCCCGAATCAATTTATGCCGATCTACAAACCGGCGATTATGTCGTGCATGTAGATCACGGCATCGGCAAATTCAACGGGTTAATTCAACGGCAATTAGACGGGCATGAACGCGAATACCTCACGGTTGAATATGATCGCGGCGATATTTTATACGTCCCCGTTCATCAAGCGGATCGTTTGACGCGCTATGTCGGCGCGGAAGGCGGCGCGCCGGCTTTAGATAACCTCGGCGGGCAGGCGTGGCACGAGACTAAATCAAAAGTCAAAGAAGCCGTTCAGAAGGTGGCTGAAGATTTATTGGATTTATATGCGCGCCGTCAAGTGGTGGCAGGCTTTGCTTTTTCAGAAGATACTCAATGGCAAAAAGAATTGGAAGATAGCTTTCCGTATGTTGAAACGGACGACCAGAAACGCGCGCTTGTAGATATCAAACGCGATATGGAACGCGCCCGCCCGATGGATCGTTTGCTGTGCGGGGATGTAGGGTACGGCAAGACGGAAGTCGCTTTGCGCGCGGCGTTCAAAGCCGTGATGAGCGGCAAACAAGTGGCGGCGCTTGTGCCGACTACTGTTTTAGCGCAACAACATTTTGAAACCTTTTCGCAAAGACTTGCCGCATTCCCGGTCAAAGTGGAAATGCTTTCGCGTTTTCGCACGGCGCGCGAGCAGACTGAAATTTTATACAAACTTGCGCTCGGCGAAATTGATATTATCATCGGCACGCATCGCTTAATCTCAGCCGACGTGCAATTCAAAGATTTAGGTTTGGCGATTATTGACGAAGAACAACGCTTTGGCGTGACGCACAAAGAACATCTCAAAAAACTGCGCACTGAAGTGGATGTGCTGACATTAACCGCTACGCCGATTCCGCGCACGCTGTATATGGCGCTGACCGGCGTGCGGGATATTTCCAATCTCAACACGCCGCCGGAAGAACGCCTGCCAATCGTCACGCATGTCGGTCCATATTCGCCGCGTTTGGTGCGCCAATCTATTTTGCGCGAATTGGAGCGCGGCGGGCAAATCTTCTTCGTGCATAACCGCGTCAATACGATTGAAGCCATGAAAGCGCATCTCAATCAACTTGTTCCGGAAGCGCGCGTGGATATTGGTCACGGGCAAATGCCGGAGCATCAACTTGCCGCGGTAATGCGCCGTTTTACAATGGGCGAGATTGATATTTTGCTTTCGACCACGATCATTGAATCGGGCTTGGATATTCCCAATGCCAATACATTGATCGTAGATCGCGCCGATACATTTGGCTTGGCGCAACTCTATCAATTGCGCGGGCGCGTGGGGCGCGGCGCGATGCGGGCTTATGCTTATTTCTTCCGGCATAACAAAATGTCGCCCACGCAGGAAGGGCAACAAAGATTGGAAGTCATCGCTGAAAATACGCAGCTTGGCGCAGGCTATTCGATCGCCATGCGTGATCTGGAAATTCGCGGCGCGGGTGAATTGCTCGGCACGCGCCAGCATGGTTATATTCAATCGGTCGGTTTTCATCTTTATACGCGCATGTTGGCGGATGCAGTGCGAAGATTACGCAAACTCGCCGGCGACCAATTCAAGTTGGAAGCGGCGCGTTTGGAAAATGCTTTTGGCGCATTTAGCTTGCCCATCTCCATGCCGGTGAATGTGGATTTGCCCTTGGCAGTCGGCATTCCTAGCGATTACATTTCCGATCAGGATTTGCGGCTGAGGCTGTATCGCCGCATTGCCGATTTGCGCGACGAGACTGAGCTAGACGCGCTCGGCTCTGAATTCCGCGATCGCTTCGGTCAACTGCCGGAGATGGTTCAAAATTTGTTGTATCAAATTCGCGTTAAACTGCGCGCTGAAAAAGCCGAGCTTTCTGCGGTGAGTTGGGAAGCGGGGCAGATTCTACTCAAGTACGCCGGATCAGGTTCAGGGTCCGAAGCGAAGCGCCTGCCGGATTTGGGCAATGGCGTGCGTGGCGGAAAATCCGCTTATTGGATTACGTTATCCAAGGAAGAAGTCTGGACTGCTAAACTATTGAACGTATTAGCCCAATTGGGCTCTGGCAGATGAAGATTTCATCTTGTATGATGCAAAAAAACTTTAGGAGTATGTATGCAAAAAAAGATTGTGGGTTTGTTTTTATTAGTAGCTATGTTGTTGGCGTGTGCGCCGTTGGCGGCAACTACCGCAGAACCGGCGGATCTTGACGAAGTTGTTCAAGCCACTTTTGTCGCGCTCACCGTTCAAGCGGAAGTTGATACAAATAGTCAGCCGTCGGTTCCATTGGCGACCGCCACTCAGCTTGCCGCGCAACCAGCGCTAGAGGCTACGGCAACTAGCGAGCCAACCGGAAGCCTGGCGGGTAAATTGAGTTACCCGGGCGAACACATCCCGCCGTTGATGATCGTGGCGTATGGAAATGACGGTTATTATAATTACATCCTCACGCTGGATGGCGAGAGTTCCTATCAAATGGACAACCTGCCCGTTGGGACGTATCAGGTCGTCGCCTACACTATGGACGGAGGCTTCTCCGGCGGATATTCGCAAGCTGTGCCTTGCGGCCTTTCTGTGGATTGCCCAGATCATAGCTTGATCAACGTAACGGTGACGGCGGACAACGTGAAGCAGGATATTAACCCGCAGGATTGGTACGCGCCTGAGGGCAGTTTCCCGCCAATCCCGCCGCAATAACTAACTGACGTTTGATTCTGTTTCAAAGAATAACTCCGCCCTTGATTGTTTAGAGCGGAGTTGTTCTTATTCAAAATTTGAGCATTTTAAATCGTCTTTTAATTTTTGTATGGTCTGATCCCGCTCGTCAGATTTTGAGGTTTCAGCCGTTAACCGATTCAGCGCTGAGCATAGACTAGGCTCCAGCCCGGCTGTGATTTTATTGGCGGACTTGGTTAGTAATTTTGCTTGTTCCCAATTTCCAGTATGCCCAAACCCTTCAATAAAGGGAATATATTCAAAGCCATTGTCCGCCTGCTCTCCGGCCGCTTGAGCTTGTTGCCAGAGTTTGGTAATTATGTCCCATTGCTTGTATTGACGAGCTAAATCTGCCTTTTCAAAAAAGTAACACCATGTTCGAGTATCTTGTTTTCCGTAAATATCCTCTGGCAGATTTGGCTCTTCGCCTACAGTTTCCTTGATTAGATCAATATCCGAACCTGCGCTCAGTTTACGCATATCGTCGTTGACAAGACGAAGATTCGTGTCTTGCGGCTGAAGTATCCACAGACAACGCTTCATTTCAGGATTGAAAGAAAGTAAAATCATTTGCTGGCTACTGCCGGAAAAATTCATTGTTAACTTACTATCTTCAAGAGGGATGCCAGTAAGAAAGGCTTCTACATTAGGGTTTGTATAATAAAACGGGAAATACCAATACGGCGGCGATGCGATATCGCCAAGTTGATAAGTGGTAATGAGCGAGTAAGACACTGAGTAGCTACCCATATAGCCAAGGATTTCTTCATCCGTGACGATGGCGGTTCCAAATTCAATCTTTGGCGCGCGCCAAAGCAATTCACGAGCGAGGCGCTCTTGTTTTTCCCATGAGTGAATAAATCCCCTTTCAATGGTTAAGTGCATGGCAATTGCTAAGGCGACGCATAACGAAACGACGACGAATTTCTTTTTAAGATTATCGAGTAAGTTCTCGATAATGACGACAAATATTAAGGATGCCCCGAAGGTTGCGCCGATCCCAAAGCGCGATCCGGCGAACTCATTTTTATGGGCGATGATATTTTGTCCAATAATCCAAAGAGGGATCATGCTCAGAAGGACGCTGAAAACGCCCAAAATCAAAGGGAAGACGAGCCAGCGATCTGGTTTGTTAGATTGTTCTGAGTAGTTTTTTTTCAGATATGCAAAAACTGCAAGGAAAAGTAAGGCGGCAACCAGCAGAACAAACCAATTAAAGCGCGTGGCGAAAGAAAATAATTCAGGCGCGAAGGTTCGTTGCCAGCTTGTGAACACAACTATCACTGAGTCTTGTATGGCGATTTGGGTTAAATTCCGGATTGTGGTGATGGGGGATCGAAATAGGGCGTAAAGAAGTTCTGGCGAGTTGCGATCGCCGATAGGCGGCGGAATATAGAGAAAGATGCGCCAAATTATATAAGCAGTAAGCGCGGCCAAATAGGGAAACCAGTTCAAGGCGGTTTTGATTATGCGAGTTCGCGTGTCGCTAAATTGTTTACTGAATACCCAATATAGAATCAGGGGACGGATGAGCGTCATGCCTGCAAAATATTCGCTGGTGAAAAGATGCAAGCCCTCAAGAAGAACGGCAAGGACCGTAAACGGGATGAAGAATTGATAGCTGGCAATGGCGCGCATCATCAAATATAAACTTAAAGCGAAAAATAAAAACCCGCTCCAGTAAAGCATGGAGTTTACGGCGTAAGATTGAATCAAGAAGAATGGATGTACTAGAAAAACAAGCGAGACGAAGGTGGCTTCGCGAGTGCGGTCAGGCCACAGGCGCTTGAGAAAATACCAGAGTGTCGTTGCCGTCAGCCAGCGGAATAATACTGCGGTGATCTGCCAAAAGAGGGGATTGAAGCCTAGTAAATTAAATAAACCCATATATAGCCATGCGGCGTTTGGGCGACTATCGTAATAAAGCTCAGTAACGAGGCTGGGGATGCCTTTGTTGAACGCATAAAAAACGTAAGGCCAATCGTCCTGATAATAACCCAGCCGGTTTGCGAACAGCCCAAAACCTGCGATGGCGATTATCAGAAAGAAAAGCGGAACTTGGTCTTCATTGAACTTGACGTTGGGCAAGATTGAGCGATTAGAGGCCATAATTTCCGCAATTATACCTTTTGAGATTCAACTTGTAGTTAAATTTGAGGGCTTTTAAAGTTTTTTGCCGCATATCTTTTTTTCTGCGGCAAGAGATTTTTATTCCATTCTTTTAACCGCTCCCGTCTTTGCTTTAACTTCTCTTTTCGTGTAAAATAGAACACTCGTTCGCTCAACTTTCAAAACGCAGGTAATTATGGAATTCAAACTTCAAGCTCCCTTTATCCCTATGGGCGATCAACCCGAAGCCATTCGCGGTTTAGTGAATGGCGTGAATGAGGGCAAGAAACATCAGGTTTTGCTTGGCGCTACCGGCACAGGCAAAACTTTCACCATTGCTTCTGTGATTCAGGAATTGCAAAAACCCGCGTTGATCATGGCGCACAATAAAACTTTGGCGGCGCAGTTATATGCCGAATTCAAAGAATTCTTTCCGCAAAATGCAGTTTCTTACTTCGTCTCTTATTATGATTACTATCAGCCTGAAGCGTATGTTCCCCGCCATGATTTATTCATCGAAAAAGAAACGGAAATCAACGAAGAGATCGAGCGCCTGCGTCTTGCGGCAACCACTGCGCTGGTCTCGCGGCGCGATGTGATTATCGTCGCTTCGGTCTCTTGTATTTATGGTTTGGGCAACCCCGAGGAATTCAACAAAGGCTCTGTAAATTTGAAGGTGGGCGAGTTGGTTCGTAGAAATGCCTTATTACGACGCTTGATTGAATCGCAATATCAAAGAAATGACATGGAATTGCGCTCAGGTACGTTTCGCGTGCGCGGCGATACGTTGGAAATTATCCCAGCCTATGAAGATAAAAAAGGCTATCGCATTGCCTTCTTTGGCGATGAAGTGGAACGGATCACGCAGTTTAGTCCGCTGACGGGCGAAATTTTTGAAGAGCCAAAAGAAATTGCCATCTTCCCGGCGAAGCAGTATTTAACCGATGCCGACAAAACCAAAGAAGCGATTGCCGATATTGAAAAAGAACTAGAAGAACGCATGGCGCAATATAAACAAGCCGGCAGGATTTTAGAATCCCAACGCCTTGAACAACGCACGCGCTACGATTTAGAAATGCTCAAAGAAGTTGGCTATTGCTCTGGCATTGAAAATTACTCGCGCCATTTTGACCGCCGCGCGCCCGGTACGCATCCGTGGACGATGATAGATTTCTTGCCCAGCGATTATCTGCTGGTGATTGACGAAAGCCACATGACCATTCCGCAAATTCGCGGCATGTATAACGGCGACCGTGCGCGCAAAGAAACGCTGGTTGAATATGGATTCCGTCTGCCCAGCGCGGTGGATAACCGCCCGCTTAAGTTTGAAGAATTTGAAGAAGTGATGGGCAATACAATTTACACGTCTGCCACGCCCGGACCGTATGAGTTGAAAAATGCGGAGCAAACCGTCGAGCAAATTATCCGCCCAACCGGGTTGGTTGATCCGCAGGTGGACGTTCGCCCTACCAAAGGGCAGATAGATGATCTGGTCGGAGAGATCAACCAACGGGTAGAAAGACGCGAGCGCGTTTTAGTCACGACGCTGACAAAACGAATGTCAGAAGATTTGACCAAATATCTGCACGAGTTAGGAATCAAGGTTCAGTATTTGCATTCCGAAGTGGAGACGCTGGAGCGCATCAGCATTTTGCGCGATTTGCGTTTGGGAACTTTCGATGTGTTGGTAGGCATCAACTTATTGCGCGAAGGGCTGGATTTGCCCGAAGTTTCTCTGGTGGCAATTTTGGATGCCGATAAAGAAGGCTTCTTGCGATCTGATACCGCTTTGCTTCAAACCATTGGGCGCGCCGCGCGGAATGCCAACGGCACAGTGATTATGTATGCGGACCGCACCACCGATTCGATGAAGCGCGCCATTGACGAAACCAATCGCCGCCGCGCCAAGCAAATGAAATACAACGAGGCGAACGGCATTACGCCGATTAGCATTACCAAAGCCATTCATGATTTGACCGAGGAGTTAACTTCTAAATCTGTGGGCGAAGCCAAAGGAGCGTATAAAGTTAAGGGCGATATGCCGCGCAACGAACTTCGGCAGATCATTCACGAGATGGAAAA
>JADLCG010000145.1 GCA_020847355.1 Anaerolineales bacterium
AACTCTCAACGAAGAATCAATAAAACGATTCTCCGAAAAAGATGCTTCTCGCTGGAATGAATTTGTGCGCTTTATGGATAAAGCCGCGGGCATTTTAGATGCGGCGTATGCAACCATCATGCCGCG
The DNA here is from genome assembly GCA_020847355.1 of Anaerolineales bacterium. GTDB lineage: Bacteria > Chloroflexota > Anaerolineae > Anaerolineales > Villigracilaceae > Villigracilis. The sequence continues at coordinate 127 of JADLCG010000145.1, forward strand.
CTTGCCGAAGAATATGAGTCTGCGAGATGGTTATGGGCTTTTGGAATTAGGTCTCGAACTGCGGCTGGCTGGCAGAAAAGACATGCTCAACTTTATTCGCGCTTTGCCCATGTCTGCACAGGAGTTGGTGGAGGAATATTTTGAATCGGAAATCGTCAAAGCGGCGATTGCTTCGGTGGCGATTCACGGTTCCACGCTGGGACCGATGTCCGCAGGGACGGGATATACGTTAATTCATAATTGGATGAATCGCGGTGGATTGGCTCATTCAAATGTAGGTAAAGCAGGTGAAATTACAAACGCTTTGGCGAATGCAGTCAAATCATTTGGCGGCGAAATCAGAACCGATTCGGAAGTTGCCAAAATCAAAATCGAGAATCAAATTACCAAAGGCGTGACCTTATCGAACGGCGAAGAAATTTCTGCAGATGCGATCCTTTCATCCGCAGACCCAAAACATACTTTATTAAAACTCGTCGGCGCGCAAGACTTGCCGCCTGAATTTGTCTGGCACACGCAATCCATCAAAATGCGCGGATCGGTGGCGAAGATTCATTTGCAGGTAAATGGAAATCACGGAATCCCCGCAGGGACTTTAGTTGTTGCGCCATCCATCAAGTATTTGGAGAGGGCATACGATGCCGCAAAGTACGGCGAAATTTCAGAAAAGCCGTATCTTGAAATAACGTCCGTTCCAATCCGTGAATCCGTGACAGAGTCCGTTGATAAATCCGTTGTTAGCGTTCATTTTCAGTTTGCGCCATATGAATTGAAGGGTGAAAGTTGGCAGGTTGCAGGTCTAAAGGTTGAAAAGTTGGCAATCGAAACGCTCGCGGAATACTTCCCCAATTTAAAATCTTCAATCGTAAATCGCAAATTGATTACGCCGAAAGACTTAGAAGAAACATATGGTTTAACCGAAGGCGATATCAATCACGGACAACTCATGCTCGATCAATTCCTGTTCATGCGCCCGATTCCAGGCTGGTCAAATCACAAAACGCCGATTGATAATTTGTATCTGTGCGGAAGCGGAGTCCATGGCGGGGGCGGAGTCAGCGGCGCGAGTGGCAGAAATGTTGTAAAAGTTATAGGTCACACTTAAAGCGTGACCTATTTTTGTTTACATTACAACAATTCAAAACGCCAGTTTCTAAAAAATCTGGGGGTATCTAAAAAAAATGGACTAAAGCGCCTTTCACCACAGAGAACGCCGAGTCCGCAGAGATTTAGAAAGGGTTTCTCCGTGTTCTTTGTGCACTCTGCGGTTAAATCTTTTATAAGCCCACAGAATTAGACGCTTCTAAAAAATCCCCACAGCGCAAGAAATCCAAAAATCAAAACGACCGCCGCAATCCCAATCGCCCAATCGCGATATTCGCGTTTATCTTCCAGCCTCATCATCGGCGGAATTCCAGTCACTTGCCAAATTGGGCTGGCAAACCAAGCGAAGATTCCGCCGCCGAGCAAACCGCCCACATGCCCCCAACCGTCAATCCCCGGGGATAAACTGATCGCCAAGTTGAGCACAATCACCACCAGCGTATTGGTCATCGCTTGTTTGGCGTAACTCCCTAAAACTTGGCGATTCTGATAAAAGAAAATCACCTCAGCCGTGATCAAACCAAAGACAGCGGTGGAAGCGCCCACTGAAAAACCGTTTTCTTTGCCCAGCAAAAAAGAAAAAACGTTTCCGGCAAAACCGCCGAGAAAGTACAACACAGCAAAGCGCAAATGCCCGTAATATTTTTCGAGCATCGCGCCAATCACCAGCAAAGCATACATATTAAAAAAGATATGCGGAATAGAAGCGTGTAAAAAAACCGGCGTAATGAAACGCCAAATCTGCCCGGCGCGGATATACGGGTTGATTCTTGCGCCATATAACTCCAACAAGTCTATGCCATTTCCCATCGGCGTCAGCAATTGCGCCACATAGACCAGCGCCGTCAAGCCGATTAGAAAGTATGTAACCTTCGGCGGATGATAAGGCATTCGCAGGCGCATCGGCTCGGGAGCAGAACCCTGCATAGGCGGAGAAAGCGGCGCGTCTTCCTGACGATCGAAGAATTGATTCATAAATTCACCTTACGGGGATGCACGCGCAAATGTTCAGCCTCAATGATCGCCCGAACTTTATTAACCGTATCGTCCAAATGAAAATCGCGGTTGACGATGACATAATCGAAAGCCTCAATGCGTTGCAATTCTTTTCTGGCAGTGGCAATCCGCAAAGCCAACGAATCAGAAGATTCTGTTTTACGCTCGCGCAATCTTCTTTCCAATTCTTCTTCGCCTTCGCAAGTGATAAAAATCAAAAGCGCTTCAGGCACAAGTTTACGCACAGTTTCCGCGCCTTGCACATCCACCCGCATCACCACGTCTTTTCCGCTGGCTAACGCGCCGCGCACTTCCCATTTGGGAATGCCTTTGTAATCGCCATACACCACCGCATACTCGATCAATTCATCTTCTTCGATCATGCGCGCAAATTCTTCTTTGGAAACAAACCAATAATCCTGGCCGTGTGTTTCATTTTGACGGCGTTCGCGCGTCGTGGCCGTGACCACAAAATGAAACGGCAAGCCGCGCTCTTTCATCCGTTGCACCACAGTATCTTTACCAACGCCGGAAGGTCCTGAGATGACAATTAAAATTGGGGCTGGCTGACGAGGATTGAATTCATTGGACATAGACTGATTTTACCAAAGAGCTTTCCCGCCTCTCTCTACCCGAAGCCTGATTCTGCTACAATAGCAGTATGCCCACTTATGATTTTATCTGCAACCAATGCAACCAACGCTTTGATATTTTCCAAACCTTCAGCGAATACGGCAAACAGCCCGTCCATTGCGCGCACTGCGGCAGTAATAATGTCCGTCGCCGCATGACGAAAGTCCGCATTGCCAAATCTAACGATAGCCGTATGGAATCAATGACCGCTGGCATCAATAACTTGGAAGCCCTAGAAAAAGACCCGCAGGCTTTAGGTCAAATGATGCGCAAAATGAGCAGTGAAATGGGCGAAGATTTACCCCCCGAATTTGACGATGTAGTAGATCGGCTTGAGGCAGGTCAAAGCCCGGAAGAGATCGAATCCGCCTTGCCGGATTTAGGGCACGGGGATGAGTGACACAAAAGACAGCAGGTATAATTCAGGATTATGAAACAAGTTGAAACAAATCTTATCTTAGGCGATTGTCAAGAAGAACTCAAGCGACTTAAAACAAGCTCCATTGATCTTATATTTACATCCCCGCCATATGCCGATAGCCGAGCAAATACATATGGCGGAGTTCGCCCAGAAAAATACGTTGAATGGTTTCTACCCACCTCAAAAGAATTGTTACGAGTCCTTAAACCAACCGGTACTTTTATTTTAAATATTAAAGAAAAAGTCGTTAGCGGCGAGCGCCATACATATGTTATTGAACTTATCTTAGAAATGAAGAGACAAGGTTGGCTGTGGACAGAAGAATTCATTTGGCATAAGAAAAATTCATA
>JADLCG010000146.1 GCA_020847355.1 Anaerolineales bacterium
ACCATCCTTAACACGGCGGGTCCATCCATGTGAAAGAGATCGTCTTCCGCTTTATGACCGGCGAAACGCGGATGCAAACGCGAGCCGCCGCCCATAATGGCGGTGAGATATGCGCCTTCGCCGTAAGTTTTGAAATGCGCGTGATGAATCATAGAGGCTTCGCCATCTTTGGGTTTTGTCACTACCACTGCGGCGGCGGCATCGCCAACCAATGAAGCGGATTCTGGCTCTTTGGGATTAATCCCGCACGAGGCGACATCTGCGCTGGCAATTAAAATATTTTTATATCTGCCGTTTTGTAAAAAGTTTGCGGCAACATCCATGCCCGCTACGAAGCTTAAACAAGTAGTGTGTACTGTCATCGCCGGAATGCCAGAATTGCCTAACCCTAATTGGCGTTGAATCAATGCGCCGGTGTCCGGGATCGCTTGTTCGGCGGTGCCTGAGGCGTTGATAATTAAATCCAGTTGATTAGGCTTTAATTTGGCTTCATCTAAGGCTTCTAACGCCGCCTGCGCGGACATATATGACGAGGTTTCATCCGTCACCCAACGGCGTTCGCGCACGCCGTTTCTGCGCTCCACCCAGCCTGCGGGTAAATTACATAAGGCTTCCAGTTCTGAGCTTGGCACAATTCGTTTGGGTAAATATCTTCCCAGCCCGCTAATTTTGAGAGGTAAACTGACTTGCATGAATGAGTCTCCTGATTGAGTTGATGATGATTGACGATGGGTAATAAAAATGGTCTATCGTCCATCGTCTATGGTCTAATCAAAAATCCATCTTCTGAAAATATGGAATGGCAAGTTTTGAAATGACTTGAATTAACTTCCACGGCATTTGCCTTTTGAATGGCAAGTGTTTTGAAAAGACGGCATTATATTCAATTGTAGATTTACCCCCGCGTACCTTCTTGAATTTTCCCACGCCGCCGCTCGCGTGAACGAGTAAATTTCGTTGCAATCCTTCCTGTAAGGTGATCAGGGTCAATAGGCGGTATAAGCCCTCCTCTGGCGGTAAAGTTGTGTCGTAGCCAAACAGCGGTTGAGTCATGGCGCCGTTTCTGATAAAAAAGCCCATCACTGCGTTGATTTGTCCGCTTCGTTTTAGAGCGCGCATGTGTAAAATATTTTGATCGCGCGCGAGTTTCATAAATTCAAACGTGAATTGCGGATTGTAGTAAGAATATTTTTCAAGATATAACAAGTTGTATAAATGTAAGGCGCGTTTTAATTCTTCAGCGGTTAAGTCTTTCCCGTCCACTACTTCATAACCATGCTTACGCAGGACGCGCAGATCTTCTTTATATTGCCGCGTTTTCACAGCCTCGGCGGGTTGCATGTACCAAACTTGCCTGCTCAAAACCATCTCGTAACCGTTTGCTTTTAGGGCTTGATAGATGTGGGGATTCTTGCGCTCATCCACAGAGCGGAAGATGATTACTCGCTCAGGGAACCATTTCGTCAGCGCTTCGCACAAAGCTGACAGTTGCTCGCTGGTTACTGACGGATATAGATTCGTCGAGAGCAGATAGTTATTGACGAAGACGACTTTATCCAATTCCGCTTGTTTGAAATACCACGCCATTGGCTTCATAATCAGTTTGATCAGCGCTTCGATAGGCGGATTGTTGAGATGCTTCACTTCTTCAAACCCGCCGTAGGAAACATAATGACTATACGGCGAAACGGTATAAGTATTGTCTTTGTGAAAATCGGTGACGGTGATGGGAAAGATGACATCATCCACTTTCGCAATCAGCAACTGCGTGTTGTAGATATTCTTAATATGCTTTTGTGGGTTTTCAAGGATGGGAAGCAAATAATTGCGCGCATATTCTCCATCTGGCGTGGATGGAAATACAAGCGTATTTATATTTTCTTTGGTGAATAATTCGGGCTTACTCATTCGAGGCTTTGAGCGTTTGAATTGTTTGAGCGCAATGCGAAGGGACGACGATAGTTTCTGGATGCGTCAGGTGATAGGTATGTAAAGCGCTCAATGTTTCTCGATATTCTTCCGGGTCTGCAAAAATCATATTCGCGATTTTATGCGGCGGACGATTCTCAACGATGGATTGTTTGAGCCAAGCGGCATCGGCAACGAAGAAGAATAATTTTCCATGTTCATTACGCGCGAAAATCCCCATTTGCCCCAGCGCGTGACCGGGCAATTCCACGCCGATAACGGATTCGTCGCCAAGTAAGTCATAGCCTGTTTTGAAAGGCGCGTATTCGGCGGATAATAATTTTGGCTTCGCCATATCTACCGGATGCGAGCGGGTATCAAAATCGGTGGGGATGAGTCCGCGCAGGTAGGCGTGCTTCATATCTTCGGCAGGCTTCAGGTTGCGTAAATGTGAAAAGGCGTGGGGCATGTAAATGAAACGGGACCAGGCTAGGTCGGGGAGAGCGGCGATGTGATCCGCATGGAAGTGGGAAATGAAAACGTGTGAAATATCCGCAGGTTTAAGGTTGAAAGTTGTAAGTTGATTCACAACTAAATCTTCTTCATGCAGGGTGACGGGAGTCATCCAACGATAAAAACGTTTGGGGAATTTTTTGGTCTCGTCAAAGAAGCGATAAGAATAACCCGTATCGAAAAGCATTGCGCCAAATTTGGGATGTTGCAATAATGCGAACATGGCGGGAAAATGAATCTTTTTCCAACGCCCGCCATGAATGGCGATGTGTTCGGGAGCGGTGCAATAGCCCGCGTTAAGAATGTTGATTTTCATGGGTTTTCCACCAGCGCATAAATTTTTCAAAACCTTCCGCTACAGAAATTTTAGGTTGATAGCCCAAATCATTTTTTGCGGCGGAAATATCTAAAGTGGTGTTGTTTGCCAGCATACTGACCGAGAGGCGCGTGAGCGGCGGCTCTGGGTTGGTGGGGATGAGTGCGTAAATGCCTTCAAGCAAAGTCGCCGCCAGCTTTGCGGTTTGAAATGAAATTTTGCGTTTGGGGTGCGGGAGATTTAATTCATCGCAAATGTGATTGATCAATTTCCAAATTTGAATCGGCTCGCCATTCGAGATATTATATTTTTTACCAAGCGTATTTGTTGGGGCTTCGGCGCATAACATAAGCGCATCTACGACATTTTCGATATACGTTAAATCAACAATGTTTTCGCCATCGCCCACAATCGGCAGACTGCCCGTGCGCAAGCGCGGAATCAAACGCGGGAAAATAACTGTATCGCCAGGTCCAAATAAAGCGCGCGGACGAATAGTGATGGCGGCGAGTCCGTTGGCGAAGGCTTTGTCAATTTCTTCTTCGGCGAGCAGTTTGGTCGCGGCGTAATTGCTGACCGGCTCAGGCAGTGGATCGGATTCTTTGATATTTGTGCGCGAGTTGTAATCAAAATAAATGCTCGGCGTGGAAACATAAACTAAACGCTTAACTTTATTTTCTATGCAAGCCGCAATGACATTGCGCGTGCCAATCACGTTGGCTTGATAAAATTTTTCGTAATTGCCCCAAGGCGAAGGCAGAGCCGCGCAGTGAAAAACAACTTCTTGATCTTTACATGCCGCTATTAAATTGGCTTGCTCTTTCAAATCCAAAGTGAGAGCTTGAATGCCTTCATCTTCTAGTTGATTTAATTTTTTGGCGTTGCGGCCTGCGCCGGTCACGCCCCAGCCCAACTGATGCAAGCGCCTAGTCAATGCGCCACCGAGAAAACCTGTCGCTCCTGTGATTAGCGCTTTCATGCTAGCCTCTTTTTGCTAAACGTTTTAATTCTTCGCGAATAATTTTTGAATTATGGCGTACATCGGTTGGAAATTTTTTCATAAACAGAAAGCTTTTTATTTTGGAAGCCTGTGAATGAATTTTGCCAAGTTCGATTAATTCTTGTCTGATTTTAGCTTGATTTGCCGCGCCTGATTTTAGCTCAACCCATAACACAGGCTCTTGATCAACTTCAACCAATGCAGTGCGATAGACGGCCGAATGTGCGTTGAAAATGTTTTCAATCTGCTCGGTAAACATGACTTCGTCTTTTGTAATCACGCGCTGTGATTTTCTACCGCAATACCAAAGCCTGCCGCGTTCGTCAAAATAGCCCACGTCGCCCATGCGATGAATGAAATCGGCGCCAATTTTTATTTTGGATGAACGATTCGCGTCTTCTCTGGCGATATAACCCCGCGTCACAACTGGACCTTGAACTGTGATTTCGCCAACGACATTTGTTTGTACCTGAAGCGTTTCCTGCCACTCTGCAATCGGTTCGTCGGTAATTTGGATGATGCGTATCTTTAGATCGTCCACAGGTTTGCCCAAGCAGATGCCTGCGCCGCTTTCAATTTCAGCTTGCAGAGAAAAAACCTCGCGGCTTTCGATCTTTGCAATTGGCAGGGCTTCCGTTGCGCCATAAATGCCGAATAAATGGACATGTTCGGGGAGGAGATTTCTAAACCTTTTTTGCAATTGAATAGCGGCAGGCGCGCCAGCGGTGATGATGCGTTTGAGGCTGTGCAGTGAATAGTTTTGCTTTGATGAGGACTTTTCCAAAATATCTAAGACCACCGGCGAAGCGAACATATTGGTAACTTGAAATTTTCCAATCGCCTCGAAGATCTTTTGCGGATTGGTCTTCCCCGGCACGGGGAAATTAATATCAGGGATGACAGAAGTAACCCCGAGCAAACAATCAATGATCGCGTAAAGCGGAAAGGCTGGCAGATCAACTTCATCGGTTGTGAGTTCGAAAGTTTTTTGGAGCAGATCTAACTGGGCAGAAAAATTTGTTTGCGAATAGATCACGCCTTTGGGCAAGCCGGTGCTTCCGCTGGTGTAGACAATTGCCGTGGAGGAGCTAGGCGTTAGGAATTGGGGATTAGGAATTAGGGAGTTGACTTTAGACTTGCGACCCTTCGACAAGCTCAGGGCAATGCTTTTGACGGATTTTATTGTTAGATTATGTTTGATAGAGTCTTTTCCCCAACCGAATAAGATTCTTAATGTGTGGGTGAGCGCGTTGCCGAAGAAAATATCCGGCTTGGATTCTTGTAAACATGCGCCAACTTTTTTCAAGCCGATGGCCGGATCAACAATGATGGGGATAATCCCAAGTTTGAGCAGGGCAAATGCCAAAGCGAAGAAATCTGCCGAGGGCGGGGTCATCAAAGCGGCGCGCATGTTTGGGGTCAGCGAGCAGGCTTGCAGTCCGGAAATGAAGCGGGCGCTTGAGTCAAATAGTTGTTGATAGGTGAGTGTCTGCCAGTTTTTCTGGTCAAAATAAATTAAGGCGGGCTTATGCGGATGTTTCTTGACGTTGGCTTCAAAGCGGTCAAATAGATTGGTTTGCATGGCGCGGATTGTATCGGTATAATTTGCGTATGGCAAATATTAAAGATGTGGCAATGGCGGCTGGCGTATCTACGGCGACGGTTTCGCGGGTGTTGGCAAATCATGTTTCCATCAAACCTGAAACGCGCGCGCGCGTATTGGACGCAATTGCAAAGCTGAACTACCGCCCGAACTTGATTGCGCGCAGTTTGCGCGCGCAAAAAAGCGCGAAGATCGGCTTGGTGGTTTCAGATATCCGCAACCCGTTTTTTACGGCGATTGGGCGCGCGGTGGAAGACGCGGCTTATGCGCAGGGTTATTCGGTGTTGATGTGCAATACCGATGAAAACCCCGATAAAGAAGAATTATATTTAAATGTGCTACATGACGAAAACGTGGCGGGCGTGATTTTTTCTCCAACCCAGCAATTCGGCGCTTCGTTTCATAATTACCATTCTAAAATCCCGATGGTGATCATTGACCGTTATCTCGAAACGGATAAAGCTGATTTGGTGTTATTAGATAACGCTTCGGCGGCGCATGAATTGACTACGCATTTAATTCAAAATGGCTTTCGGCGGATTGCCGGCTTGTTTGGCGACGCCAGCGCCACCGGACGCGACCGCCATCAGGGTTTTTTGCAGGCATTGCGCGAGCATGGTTTACAAGACGCAGGCGTGCATTTTGTTTCTCCGCGCATTCAACCCGGATATGAAGCGGCGCTCGCTTTGTTGGAACAGAAAAATCGTCCAGATGCGATTTTTACCAGCAATAGCTTGTTGACGGCTGGCGCGTTTAAGGCGTTGCGCGCTAAGCAGGTCGCCGTGCCGAGCGAAGTCGCTTTGGTGGGTTTTGACGAGACCACTTGGGGGCAACTCGTGGACCCGCCGATTACGGTTATGGCACAGCCGACCGGAGAAATTGGCAAGATCGCCACAGAATTGCTTTTTCAGCGGATTCAAGAACCGCATCGTCCTTCAACCAAAGTTATTTTGAAAGGCGAACTCATGCAAGCCGCCTCCAGCCTCAAGCCGAAATAGCCTGCCCGTTAAGGCAGTTGACCCGCATTCTGTTTGCTCGTACAATGTTAAAATGCTACCCATGTTCGCCGGTTTTTTTCGCCCCGACCATGATCCTCCGCGACTTTAAGAATAAGCCGCTTTTTGTCGTTTAAAAAATAATTTAACTTCGGAGGAAAATTCTATGAACGCCCCCTTTGCTTCCAAACGCGCTCCCGTTTATGCCGATGTGCCAGACGAAAAATGGAACGACTGGCGTTGGCAGTTGAGCCATCGCTTAAATTCAGTTGAAGAAATTGAAACCGTTTTAAAGCTGACCGATTCGGAAAAAAAGGCTTTGCAAACGCAAGGCTTGTTTCGCGTGGATATCACCCCCTATTTCATTTCCTTGATTGATCCGGAAGACCCGCACGACCCCATCCGCAAGCAAGTGATTCCGCTTTCGGAAGAATTGAACGCCTTCACCTCGATGATGGAAGATTCGCTGGCAGAAGACCGCCACTCTCCCGTGCCGGGGCTGGTCCATCGGTATCCGGACAGAGTGCTCATGCTCGTGACGACGCAGTGCGCTTCCTACTGCCGCTACTGCACGCGCTCGCGCATTGTCGGCGACCCCGGGCAAACTTTCAACCGTCACGAATTCGAGATGCAAATTGATTATCTCAAACGCACGCCGCAAGTCCGTGATGTGCTCCTCTCCGGCGGCGACCCGCTCGTGCTCGCCCCAAAAGTTTTGGAAGAGTTGCTCACCCGCCTGAGAGAAATTCCGCATATTGAAATTATCCGCCTCGGCTCGCGCGTGCCGGTCTTTATGCCCATGCGCGTTACGCAAGAATTATGCGATATGCTCAGTAAATTTCACCCGTTGTGGATCAATATTCACGTCAACCATTCCAACGAGATTTCCAAGGAATTGGAAGAAGCCTGCGACCGCCTCTCGCGCGCGGGCATTCCGCTGGGCAATCAGTCCGTTTTGCTGGCGGGCGTGAACGATAACGTGCATATCCAAAGAAAATTAGTGCAGGATTTAGTGCGTATTCGCGTGCGCCCCTATTACTTATATCAATGCGATTTAGTCGAAGGCGCCGGTCACTTCCGCACGCCGGTTGCTAAAGGCGTTGAAATTATGGAAGGCTTACGCGGACATACCTCCGGTTATGCCGTGCCGCAATACATCATAGATGCGCCTGGCGGCGGCGGCAAGATTCCGGTGATGCCAAATTACTTATTGAGCATGTCTGACCATAAAGTGATTTTACGCAACTATGAAGGCTATGTCACCACTTACGAAGAGCCGACAGATTACCTTCCGGCAGATGCGGCAAAATTCAAGGGACTCAAACGCCCCGAGCCCGGTCAAACTGGTTTAACCGGCTTGCTGGATGGGGAAGACCTCTTCATCAAACCCGAAGGCTTTGATGAATTGCACGATCGGCACGGAATTCAGCATCGTTTGAAAGATGAAAGCAAATGGAAGCCCTTAGGCATTGGCTCCGGCGAATCTTCCGATAGTTAAATTTCTTTAATCAATTGTTGAGTTTTGTGGTATCTTCTTGCTATATCTAATGGAAAAATTTAAGGAGAACTCTATGCGAAAAAACCTAGTTGTTTTGATCTTACTTGCCTGCTCTTTGGCGGCTTGCGGACCGACAGGTCAGAGCCCGGAGCAAGTTCAAGCGCAGGTTGAAACTGCAGTCGCTCAAACCATGCAAGCTCAACAACAAATTGGAGATTCGGTCGCGCAAACCGTGCAGGCGCAAAACGCATCCGCCAGCCCAACGCTTGTGGATACGCCAACGCTGGTCCCTACCAACACGGCAATCAACTTCCCGACGTTAACTCCCATTGTCGCCACTGTGACGCCAATTAATCCGCCCTCTGGCGGCAATGGAAGCGGCGGAAGCGTCACCAAGCCCAAATACGCCTGCGACATCATCCACCAACGCCCGTTCGATAACTCCGAGATTATTCACGGCGGAGATTTTGACATTAAATGGACGATCCTGAATACCGGCACAAAAACCTGGGATCCCGGCGTGGACGTCAAATATTACAGCGGACCCCAAATGAGTTCTGTGACTCTCGTGGAAATCCCCGTCAAGATGGAACCCGGCGATCAGTATGATATTGTCTTGGACGCCAAAGCGCCCGAAGAGCGCGGCTTTCAGGTGATGACTTGGGTAGTGCAAGGTCCCTATTGCTATCCGTATGTGGCGATCAACGTCAAATAAAAGGCGTAGATAACAGTTATGAATCGGCGTAGTAGAGCAATCGGTTTGGGTCTAATCACCGCAATGGTTTTGGCGTGCGCGCCAACCATGGGGACGGCTCCCGCCCCCGCACCCACGTTTGACCCTAATTCAATCAACACCATAATCGCTGGCACGGCAAACGCCGCATCTACCCAAACGGCTTTGTTTGCGCCCCCAACTGCTACGTCAACCTTTATTCCAGCGTTTACAGCAATCCCAACGGAAACTCCAACGATCGTCCCGACCATCCTGATCCAACTCTTTACGCCGACAGTCGCTTCGCCTATTCCAATTAGCGAAACTCGCGAGAAATTTAGCTGTGTTGTGCTTTCAACATCTCCTAGAGACGGCTTTGGCTTTAGCGCCGGAATTGAATTTACGGTTAGCTGGACGCTACAAAATACAGGCACTGAAGAATGGGATTCGGCTAGCGCGGATATTCGCTTTCTTTCTGGCGATAAAATCTATGTGCAGAGCGCCTATGATCTTGACCAAAACGTTCCTCCTGATAGTCAATATATAGCGACTGTAAAAATGAAAGCTCCTATGGAGAAAGGCACGTATAAAACGACTTGGATAATTCGCACCAAAGTCGCTGAATATTGCCGCATGAGCATTACGATTGTTGTTTAGAAATAAAAAACTCCGAGAATTTTCTCGGAGTTTTTTTTATTATGCAGATGGAGGCGGGGTGGTGGGGGTGTGGGTTTCTGCGCCTTCAGGTTTCTTACGCATAGTAAAGAAGCCAACGCCAACCGGGATCAGAATAAAGATCAAAGCCAAGCAAACTAAGCCGAAGCCTACGGTGGGCGATAGCGGTTGTTCATTGAGTTTTCCCTGGCCGGCGGCGGTAAGTGCGCCGAATAAACACATGAACAAACCTGGGCATCCGCATAAAACTGTCGCGGCGACGGTGGCGATCAAACCTGTATTTTTGTTATTCATAATTTCTCCTTAAGAATTTCCCCTGAGTATATCCACAATAAAAATGGGATGCAAGTTCTCCTTACATCCCATTGGTACTGGTTTCGCTATGCAACCGTCAACTTCTTAGCTTCGCGCCGACTTCATGCTCCAGCCGTTTGACAATTTTATTGCGGATCGCCGCCGCATCAGAATCGGTCAGCGTTTTATCAGATTGATAGGTGAGACTATATGCCAGCGATTTTTTACCCGCGCCGATTTTTTCATCCCGATAGACATCGAATAACTTGACCTGACTGACGCTTCTTCCGCCGGTTTGCCTGATCAGCGCTTCGACAGTTTGGGCTAACACTGATTCATCTACGATGACGGCAATATCTTCATACACAGGCGGGAATTCAGAGACAGGCGCAATGCCGTAGGTTGGATTAATGTTTCGCACAGTCTCCAAATCAAATTCAGCGACTAAGACGGGCGAAGCGCCGAGTTCATATTTCTCTTTGACGAGTGGATGCAACTCTCCAAACGCGCCGATGACGGTAGCGCCAATTTTGATTTCAGCGCATTTGCCCGGGTGCA
>JADLCG010000147.1 GCA_020847355.1 Anaerolineales bacterium
TGAGAGATTTATGGCCCACGCAAAAAGAGATCAATGAAGTTGCGTCTTCCAGCGTGCGCGCCGAAATGTTCAGAGATAAATATGCAGACGTGTTCAGCGGCTCGGATATGTGGAAAGATATCAAAGTCACCGGCGGCGATTTATATGAATGGGATGAAAACTCCACGTACATTCATCATCCGCCCTATTTCCAAACCCTGACCTTGAATGTCGGCGCAGTACAAGGCGTGCAAGGCGCGCGCGCTTTAGGTCTCTTTGGCGATTCGATCACCACCGATCACATCTCTCCGGCTGGCAACATCGCGATTGATTCTCCCGCCGGAAAATATTTGCAGGATCGCGATGTGGCTCCGCAATACTTCAATTCCTACGGTTCGCGGCGCGGCAATGACCTCGTGATGGCGCGCGGCACTTTTGCAAATATCCGTCTGAAGAATTTACTCGTGGCGCCGAAGGAAGGCAATTGGACCAAACATCAGCCGACCGGCGAAATTATGCCCATCTTTGACGCGGCAATGAAATATCAAAGCGCCGGCGTGCCGAGCATTATCCTCGCCGGTAAAGAATACGGCTCCGGCTCCAGCCGCGATTGGGCGGCGAAAGGTCCCATGCTTCAAGGCGTGAAAGCCGTCATCGCCGAATCGTTTGAGCGCATTCATCGCTCCAATCTGGTTGGCATGGGCGTGCTTCCGCTGAAATTTATCGAGGGTCAAAATGTTGAATCGCTGGGCTTGGATGGAAGCGAAACGTTCGATCTGGAAGGTCTGGATGACAACATCCAACCCAAGGCTGAGTTAACCGTCAAAGCGAAAAAATCTGACGGCAAAGTAATTGAATTCAAAGCCATCGCGCAATTGAATACGGCGGTGGAAGTGAACTACTATCGCAACGGCGGCATTCTGCATACCGTGTTGAGAAATTTAGTGAAGTAAGCCGGTAACTAAAGCGTTCAAAAAAGCGACTCGCGCAACGAGTCGCTTTTTTGTTATCATCTAAAGAGAAAAGATAATGACCGTTATTCTTGAAACCCCGCGTTTGATTCTACGTCGTCAAAGGTTGTCTGATTTGGACGACCTGTGGGCTTTATATTGCGATCCTGAAATTGTCAAATATATTCCCGATGCGCCGCGTTCCCGTGAAGAAGCGCAGGAGGAATTGGAATGGCACATGCACGGGCATCCCAAACATCCCGAACTGGGATTGTGGGCGACGATACATAAAGAGACGGGGAAATTTGTTGGGCGTTGCGGATTGCTTCCGTGGGAATTGGATGGGCAGAACGAAGTCGAGGTGGCGTATACGCTTGCGCGGGCGTATCAAGGCTTGGGCTTGGGAAGCGAGGCGGCGCTAGCCATCCTGAATTATGGATTTGAGACGTTGAAGTTGCCGCGCTTGATCTGCCTGATTGACCCGCAAAATATCCCTTCGCAAAGGGTCGCGCAAAAATTAGGGATGCGGTTTGAAAAAGAAATGCAAGATGAATATGGAAAGTTTTGGATTTATGCGATAAACAAAGAGGCTGTCACTGGGTGACAGCCTCTTGTGATTCGTTAGCCGGATTTTTTATCGTCTTTCTTTTGCATATCTTTTAGAATTTTCTCACGCATGGCTTCTACATCCGGCGAGCGTTGCGTTGAGCCGCCTTCTTTAGATAACGCGCCGAAGCGATCGGAGAGGAGCATGGTGAGCAGGGCTTCCATGATGTTGCTGGATTGCCCGCCATTCTCACCGCTTCCGCCAACGACCACGCGCGGAACGACATCCACTTTGGATTCTTGAATGGCTTCGGTAAAGCGATTGAGCACTTGCTGAGTCACCTGGAATTGCGGGCCGCCATACGCGCGGACTTGTTCTTCAGTGGCTAACGCTTGGGCGATACCGATACGGGCAACCTTCTCCGCTTCGGCTTCTGCCAGCGCGCGGATCTGCGCGGCTTGTTGAATGGAGCGCTCATATTCTGCCTTACCCTGATTCGATTGAATGTTGACGCTCAACTCCGCTTCTGTCATTTTGGTCTGCATGGCGGCGCGCGATTCGGCTTCGCGTAATTCGCGTTCTTTGAGGGCGGCGCGTTCTTGGCGCGCATACGTTTCCACTTGCTCTTCCGCCACCTGACGTTGACGCAGTTGCGTCAAAATCGTTTCGATTTGCTTATCGCCTGTGGGCGAAGAGGGCGTGCCAATCAGCACTTCTTCCAGTTCAAGGTTGTAATGCTCAAACTTTTCTTTCATCTCCTGGCTGGATTGCTGTTGAATGGCGCTGCGTTCCTGCAAGAGTTGAATCAGCGTGCGGGTTTGCGCGATGTTCTTGAAATACGCCGCCACCATTGGGTCGAGCGTTTGCTCGACGAGGCGCTTAATATCGCCGAAGCGTTGAATCACGAGCGGCGCTTTTTTATAGTCAATATGCACCACCACCGAAAGCGGCAAAGTCGGCTCAAATGCGTCTTTGGTGATGAGCGCCACTTCGCTCAGGTTCTCGTCAAAATTATGCGAACCAACCTCGTTCTTAATCCACTTCAAAATAAAGTTAGTAGTAGGGACGGGGATAACTTTACCCGCATAGGTGTTGAATGGATATTTGCCGGGCAGAAGCGCCTCGCTCCACACGCCGCGTTGACCGCGCGTGACCAATTCACCGTGACGATATTCACTGCCGGAAAGGTCCACGCCTTGCTCGCCCGTGTAAGAAACCACCACGCCCACATTGCCAACGTCAA
>JADLCG010000148.1 GCA_020847355.1 Anaerolineales bacterium
AAGTCAAGCTCGCGTTTGAAGCGCTCGTATCCAGAATTCGTTACTCTAACTGCGCGCGAGCCGTCAATGCGCGCAATCCATTTCAATGTGAATAAACGCTGAGTCAGCGCCGCCCCCAAAGCCCCGGCAATATGCGGTTTTCTCTCGCTCCAATCAATACAGATCGGGGCAAATGCCCGACGATTTCTTTCAACTTGTAAGCAATCAATCCCAAGTTTGGCAAACCAATTCTTTCCGTGCGGGGTAACGGCAAAGGCTTCGTCAAATTGTTCGATAATACCCTTCGCGCTGAACGCCTGCGTCAGCCCAACGCCTAGTTCGCCGGCGAGGTGATCGTAACAAGTGCGCCCGCGATAGAGCGCTTTCTTCTCTAACGAATCATTCAAACTGCGGACGCGCGCAGGCGGCGCAATCAGCGCCAGCGATTCCAAAACGCGCGCCACATCTTTATTTTTCAAGCGGAAGTAACGATGCCGCCCGATGGACGTCACGCTTAATAAGCCGCCTTCTATCAATTTAGCGAGATGCGCGCTGGCGGTTTGCGGCGTGATCTTAGCAAGGCGCGCCAATTCGCCCGCCGGAAGCGCGATATTATCCAATAAGGCGGAAAGCATCGTGGCGCGGGCTGGATCGGCGATCAGCGCGGCGACTGTTGCCAGATCGGGCATGGCGTTCAAGATTTCCTCAACATAGACAGACATCATATCACCGAAACATTTCGACAGCCGTCGAAATATTGGCGTGTTATAGTCCCAATTATGAAAACCCAATTTGATTACCCAACCACCAGAACGATTCAACCGAAGATACTTTATTTTGGAACGCCGGTTGTCTTAATCACATCCCTGAACGAAGACGGCTCTTCAAACTTAGCGCCTTTATCCTCCGCTTGGGCGCTGGGCTGGAGGATTGTTATCGGGCTTGGCACAGACGGCAAGACCTTTGAAAACCTTGTGCGTTGCGGCGAATGCGTGTTGAACTTTCCCTCGGATAATTTGTGGACGGCAGTTGAGAAATTAGCCTCCTTGACCGGCAAATTTCCCGTCCCATTAGATAAGCAGGCTCAATTCCGCTACGAGAAAGATAAATTCACCGCCGCCGGATTATCGCCAGCGCCATCTGAACTTGTCGCGGTTCCGCGCGTGGCGGAATGTCCATTGCAGATGGAGGGGCGGGTGCGTAATATTCAGCCCATCGGCGAAGCAGACGATGGCATCGCCGCCGTTGAAGTGGAAATCCTCAAGGTGCACGCTCATGCAGATATTTTGCAAGGGTCGGATCATATCGCCCCGCAGATGTGGCGCCCCTTGATCTACAACTTTCGGCATTACTTTGGGCTTGGGCAAGAACTCGGTAAAACCTTCCGCGCGGAGATGTAGCTCAACTTTGCTGTTTCGCGGCAAATTCAAGAAGATTCCAAGCGTTGGCATAACTAACCCAAGGTCTTCAACCGAGGCTCTGAGGCGCGAAGAACTGGTAAACGAGGAAAGCGCCCGCTAATAAATATAAACCGGCAAGCATGACGAGCAAGCTGGCCGGTTTTTTCGGTTATTGAAATGATTTTTTTCGCCGCATTTTTTGAAGTTGATCTGCGGTTATCGGCGTTGTAAAATTTTATTTTATGAATGCGCCGAGGTGATTGGCAACTGCGCGTTGCCGCCCCGGGACGTTTTGATCAACGGCAGTATTGAGGGTGCGCGCCTTGCCTTCCACGTCTTTGATGACCATTGCGGAAGAGCCGCCGCCGTCTAAATTTACGCCTGAGTAAACGCCGTAAGAAATCAGCAGATTGGCTAGCTCAGGCAAGGTTACGCCTTCGCTTACGCCAAACTCGCGTCCATCTACCGCCATGAGGATCAGCCATCTTCCATTTTTGTTCACGCCCAATGCAGTGCGCGGATTAGGTTCTAAAGCGGCGAGGTTTTTGACCACCGCGCCATTTTTGACGATGACGCGGTCCGCGGAAAGCGCGTTGAAGACTGTCCCCGGCGCTTGATCTATCGCGGCTAGATTTTTCTGGCTAATATAAACGACCGGTCTTTCGTTGTTGCGCGGCGAGAGAATTTTTCCGCGTGAGGCGGCAAAGCCGTTGAGGCGCAGAGGTTCGCCGCCGCTGGCGCAGAGCGAAGCTGGCGGGAATATTGTGGGGTTGAGATAACCAAACCCATCTGCATTAATCGCGATATTGACTTTGAATTCTTCAAGGAATTTTGAGGTGGTGCGCGAGCAGATGATTCCATCCGTGCGGTTGGATGGGGTGACTAGAAACTCTAAGCCCGGCGTTTGCATATCAATCGCCAGAACATGCGTGGTCATCTTTCTTGGCGCGGCGATATCTTTGCGTAAGTAGGTGATCCCTCTAAAGAGATTCTGCTGGATTGAAGCGGGGCGCGTGGCTGAGAGATATTTTAGATATTTCTTCTCGACCCAACCGGTTAATCCATCCAGCCGCCGAACTTGAGCCCAATTGGGGTCGCTTTGATCGTCTAGCGCGGGGACGTTATCGTCTACTATAAGATTATCTAATATCTTTGCCGAAGCGCTCGGAGACTCGCGAACTGGAATCGAGGAAAGCGTAACTTTATACCACGGCTTGTTTGTATCGAACTCTACTTGGTTAGAAGGCTCGCCTGGGGTGGGCGGCGGTTGAGTTGAATCAACGGGTAGGAGGTAAGAGGCAAAACACCAGCCTTTGAGATCGCGGTTGGGCAGTTTTTCGATTTGAAGCCATGAGCGATCTGAATTTGCGCCAACTTCTTCAACTTGTTCGTTGGGATAGAGCAAGCCAAGCGAAGCGTTGCCAGTGCCGGGACCTGTGCGAACGCGTAGCGAGGGCTGGGCGATAACTTTGTAAATTTTACCGGTTGGCGTGCCGGGGTCAGGATCGGGATCAGGATCGGGGTCGGGATCAGGATCGGGGTCGGGATCAGGATCGGGATCAGGATTGGTGTTAAGTTTGAAGCGTTCCTTGAAATCGTCCAAATCGCCGTTGAAGTAGTTTAAGTCAATGCCGGCGCTTTCAACGCCATAAAGTTTTCCATCGCCGGTTTCGGTATATTGCCAGAAGAGCCATTCATCGCTCTTCCACGGGCTGGGGATTTGCGGCACGACGGCGCCGTAGTTGGCAATCCATAATGGATATTGATGGAAATATTGCAGGTTTGACGCGCCCGCCGGAGCGTTCTCGCGCCAATAATAATAAGCTGTGTAAATGGCAATCTCATGTCCTTTGACGAGTTGCTTCAACCTTTCGAGGAAGGTATACCAATTTTGCCAGCCCTTGTGCGGACCGCCGTAACTTTCTTCAAAATCGGCAAAGAGCGGCAGTTCGCCAAAGTCGCCGCCAAATTGCTGAACCCATAATTCGGCTTGTCTTTTTGGTTCAATGCGGCTGTCGTAGAACCAGTAAGAGCCGCGCGGCAAGCCTGCGAGTTTGGCTTCGCGCCAATTTACTTTGAAATCTGGATCGGGCCACAGGTTTTGTCCGGCGCGGATGATGACGTATTGCGCCGTTTCTTTCATCTTCTTGAAATCAATGCCTTGCGGAGTCTCTGGATCGTCTTGATAGAAACTCACGTCTGGACCGATGACGAAATTTCCGAGCGGCGGGGGCGGGGTGGTGGGGTCTCCGCCAATTTGTTTTAGGTATCCGGCAAAGCACCAGCCGGTGAGGGTTTTATCGGGCAGGCGCGTCACTTGAAGCCAAGAGCGGTCTGCGTTAGCGCCGATCTCTTCCACTTTTTCGTTGTAATAGAAACTGCCAATCGCTTCGTAGGTTGTGCCAGGCCCTTTGCGGGCTCTTAAGGATGGCGAGGCGGTGACGAGATATTGTTTGTTTGTTGGAGTCGGATCGGGATCAGGATCGGGGTCTGGATCGGGATCAGGATCGGGGTCTGGATCAGGATCGGGCGTTTCATCAAGTTTGAAGCGGCTTTTGAAAACTTCTAGATCGCCGTTGAAATAGTTGAGGTCAATCCCTCGGGATTCAACGCCGTAGAGTTTTCCATCGCCGCCTTCGGTGAATTGCCAAAACAGCCATTCGCTCCATGGCAGAGGGATTTTAGGCGTTTGCACTTTATAGTGCGCAATCCATAAAGGAAATTGTTTGAAGTAGTTTAATTCATTGGGTTTGTAGGTGGCGTTTGGAGCGTTATCGCGCCAGTAATAAAAAGAAGTGTAGATGATGATCTCTTTATTCGGAACGAGGCTTTTGACGGTTTCGAGAAACGTCACCCAGCTTTTCCAGCCTTTGTAAATACCGCCGTACTCTTCTTCAAAATCTGCCACGAGCGGCAGTTCGCCGAAATCGCCGTCATACTGCGCGACCCACAGTTCGGCTTGCTTCTTTGGCTCGTAACGGCTATCGTAATACCAATACGAACCGCGCGGCAAACCGGCTTTTTTGGCTTCGTGCCAATTGGTTTTGAAATCGGGATCGGGCCAGGTTTTTTGTCCGGCGCGGATAAAAACATAACCCGCCGAAGCCTTCATTTTTACAAAATCAATGCCTTGAGGAGTTTCGTCGTTATCCTGATAAAAACTGACATCGGGACCAATTAAGTTTGCCATGCGCTTCTCCTTTGAATCAGTTCTTAAAATTTTACCAGAGGGAACGCCTGATTCTCGGATGAAATTTAGATTGGGATAAAATTGACCACATGTTAAAAGTTGAATTTCATTGCCATACAAACGCTTCTAAAGATTCTTTGACCAAGCCCGCGGAGTTGATTCGCGCGGCGCGAAAAAAGGGGATTGACCGCCTGATCATCACGGATCACAACTCGATTGCTGGCGCGAAAGCCGCCGCGTTACTGGACCCGGAACTGGTCATTGTGGGCGAGGAAATTATGACCACGCGAGGAGAGCTTTTGGCTTCCTTTGTCAAAGAGGAGATACCAGCTGGGCTATCTCCGCAGGAAGCACTCCAGCGTTTGAAAGCGCAGGGCGCGTTCATCAGCGTCTCGCATCCATTTGACGGTTTTAGAAAAGGCGCCTGGCAGGAAGAAGATTTACTGGAAATTTTGCCGGATGTGGATGCGATTGAAATCTTTAATTCACGGTGTATGTTTCCGAGCTTTAATCGTCAAGCCAAATTATTTGCCGAAAAATATAATATCCCCGGCACGGTCGGCTCGGATGCACATGCCGCTTTTGAAGTGGGGCAGTCGCTTCTTGTGCTGGACCAGTTTTCAGGTCCCGAAGAGTTGCGCGCAGTGATCCGCGCAGGCAAGCCGCAGGTGAAGTTATCTTCTTGGTTGGTGCATTTTGTGTCGCGTTATGCTTCAATCAAGAAAAAAACTTGACATGCCTATTTAGCTATGATAACCTTGGGAAAGTAGGCCCGAATCGCCCTTTGAAAGCGGAAAGGTGAGCGGGCTTCAATTTTTTCTCAGGAGTAGTGAAAGATGTCTGAGCGTTTTGTTGGAACCGTCAAGTGGTTCAATGCGACCAAGGGCTACGGCTTTATTGGGCGCGATGGCGGAGAGGATGTATTCGTACATTTCTCTGCTATTCAATCGGATGGCTATCGCAAGTTGGAAGCCGAGCAAAAGGTGGAGTTCTCAGTTGAGGACGGACCCAAAGGCTTGCAAGCCGCTAATGTGGTGCCACTCGCGTAAGACTGAGCCTGACGGCTAAGTTTTTACGAAATGAACAGAGTTGTCGTGAGACAACTCTGTTTTTTTTATTTTTATTTATCTACGCAACGGCGCGGTTCGTCTCCCGTGCCTTTGAAGCCGTAAACCGCGCGGCAGACGTTATCTACCGCGTAGAGTTCTTTGAGCGGATAATCTTTTTCGCCTCTTTCGGGCGAGCCGGCTTCTTCTTCTGTGAAGCGGTCTACATAATCATAATCTTCAACGCTTTTTACGCCGGCATCTGCAACCACGCCGAACATGAAATTTTCGCCGCTGAAAGTGCGCTTGAAGGCGAATTGCACGGTGGCTTTTTTGCCGGCGTTGGTGCGCATCCAAGCTAGATCGGTATCGGCTGAATTTGGATCGTTACCGTCGAAGATGACGGTCTCGTAGCCGTTGCCGGGGAGCGGCGCATCAGATTTTTCTGGGGAAAGTCCGCCGGTGTCGTGATCGCTGTCTTTCAGAATTTGGACGTTGTGCGTTGCCCAACTTACTTCATGCGGCGCGCGCCCGATAATGATGTAATCGCCGAAGCCGTCGGCGTTGATATCTAATTCAACGGCGTAATCAATGCCGATTGGGTTGTTTGGGTTGGTTCCAACCAGTTCAATGGAGACGTAGAAGAATTTATCGTCGTATGCCAAGCTATAGCTGACGATATCTACGTCGGGCAGGTAGGTCATATCTTGGGCGAAGGGGCGTTCAAATAAACTGATGTCATAAGAATCGCCGTAGGGAGCGCGATTCTCGGCGGCGGTATCTACTGAAGTCACATCATTGATCGTGACTTTCGCTTTTGCAACCACGGTGGATGGCGTTAAGGAATGGGGTATGACGGGCGTGGGCGTTGGCAGTTCCAAAGTGGGAGATGGGATGGTTGTGGGCGTCGCGGCTGGTTGGGTGGCTGTGACGTGTAAAATGACAGCCGTGGGCGCATCAGTCGGAAGGCCTTGCGGATTTTGAGCGACGTTTGGAAATGAACAAGCGAAAAGCGTGAGGATGAGTACGGCGATAATCTGAAATTTAGATTGACTGGTTCTCATAGGCTTTGATCCTATAATAAAACTCGGAGGCGTTGTGAACCTCCGAGTAGGTTGATTTTATTTTGAGATGACGCAACGTATGCCAACGTACGCGCCAGCGTACGCAGGGTCTAAATCTAAGCGGCTATCCAAGCGGACGTTTTCGCCGTTTCCGCCAAAAGCGTGCCACGAACCTCCGCGCGCGACTCGTTCGCCGCGTTTGTCAGGGTCTTCGCGCCCGTCGGTTGCGTTGTAAGGGTATGGAAGCGCGAGCGAACTCGTCCATTCAAAGATGTTGCCGGAAAGACCGAATACGCCGTAAACGCTGACTCCCTTTAAGTATTGGTCAACTGGCGCGGTATCTCCGATACAGCCGTGAAAATTTGCAAAGCTACAATCGAGTTTAGCGTCTCCCCAAGGATAGATGCGGGCGTCTTCTGTGCCGCGCGCCGCTTTTTCCCATTCCGCTTCGGTGGGCAGGCGCGCGCCGCGCCATTCGCAATACATCTTCGCCATTTTCCAATCCACGTAAATCACTGGATAGTTAGCGAAAACGGTATTGCCAAAATAGGTATTATGCGTCACGGAGCCAAGTTTGAGCGGTTTGCGACATTCAACTGCATAGACGCATGCGTCGTATTCTTTATTTGTGGTTTCATATTTATCAATATAAAAACCGTCTACATAGACCGTGCTTTCCGGCTTGGAGGCGACATCGCCGCTATCGTTCGCTCCCATGGTGAATTCGCCGGGCGGGATATACACCATAGTTACATTTTTTGGATCTTTGATTTCGGTGGGGAAACTGGTTGCAGTGGGCACGCTCGTCTTGGTTGGCGCGCTGGTCACTTCGACGATAACCACCTCAGGCGTGGCGGAAGAATTAGGCTCGCTAGTGGCGGCGAGTTGGGCAGTGGGCGTGGGCGTTACAGAGTTGAAATTGGATAGATATAAATATCCGCCGAGGAGTAAAACAATGCCCAATGCGCCTAACCCGCCCAGAATTAGAAACAGAGATTTGCTTTGATTGGGCGGCGGCAGGGCGGCGGCAACTTCTTTCTTGGAGATGCGCCCGGTCATTTGGTCGCGCAGGACTTCAGTTCTTGTCTGCGATGCGAGGACGTCTTTGTCCGCCAAAAGATTTTGTAATTCAACGCTGAAAGTGTGCATGTCCGGATAGCGGTCTGCGGGTTGTTTGGCGAGCGCTTTTAAGAGAACCGCCTCTACATTTCTGGGTAAATTCGGAATGTAGTTTTTTGGCAGAGGTAAAGTTTCAGTGGCTTGTTTGAGCAAAATGCCAGCCGGGGTATCCGCAGTGTATGGTCTATGACCGGTGATCATTTCATATAATACAACGCCTAATGAATACAAGTCCGATTGCGTTGTAGTTTCGCCGGTCCATTGTTCGGGAGCCATATAATCTGGCGTGCCAAGCCCTGAGCCGGAACTGGTTAGGTGCGTGTTTTCTTTTGTCTCTTCTCCAAAAATTTTGACCAGACCAAAGTCGGTGAGCATCGGCTGACCTTTTTCAGTCATCAAAATATTGGATGGTTTGACGTCGCGGTTGATAATGTTGCGGCTGTGGATATATTCCAGCGCTTGCGAAATAGGCAAGGTCAATTGAACCGCTTCGCGCCACGGGAGGGGTTTGCCCAGTTTCTCTTTGAGCGTCCCGCCTGCGAGATATTCCATAACCAAATATGGCGAACCTTCATGTTCGCCATAATCTAAAACGCCGACGATGTTTGGGTGCGAGAGCTTTGCCAGCGATTTGGACTCGCGTTCAAACCGCTTAAGGAGCATGTCTATTTGATCGGCTGGAAACGCATCCCGACGAATGACTTTGATCGCCACTTCGCGGTCGAGGCGTTCGTCGTAAGCCTTGTAGACGGTCGCCATGCCGCCTTCGCCGAGGCGCTCAAGAATTTTATAACGTTCAAAAGTTTGACCAGTTAATTCTGTCATATATCCTTACTTATAAAAGCGGCTATTTTTATGAGCTAATTATAAGCGATGGACGGCATTTTTTTCCTTGCGTCTGCGTTAATGGCGCGCGGCTCAAGCATTCCCCAGCGGCTCGCTCCAAGATATAAAATCTCCAGCACGAGGTCGGCATATTGAATGCCTTCGGCTTTGGCTTGCAAGCAAAGGTCGCTGTAATCAGGCGTAAGCCCGGGAAGCGTGTTAATTTCCATGACGCGCGGATTGCCTTCTTCATCTAAGCGAATATCGGTACGCGAAACGTCTAAGGTGTTGAGCAATTGATGAGCGCGCAAGGCGAGATATTTCAATTTTTTTTCTAGTTCGGGTTCAACTTCGGCGGGGCAGAAGTAGCCCGGCGAACCGTCTGCGCCGACTTCTTTGGATTTGGCTTCGTTGGTGTAGACCCAAGTGGCGGTTGAATTTTTTGTATCCAATTCTAGGACTGGGAAGCGGTGAAAGCCGTCTTTTTCATACCATTCTGGATGACGGGAATATAGTTTTGCGTCTGCCCGCCCTAAAATTCCAATTGTGAATTCGCGCCCGGGCAAAAACGCTTCGACCAGCGCGGGCTGTTGATACATGGAGATAATATATTGAACGCGCTCTCGAACGTCTTTTTCATTGGTGCAGATCGCTTTGAGGTCTACGCCCATGCCGGTGCCTTCGCGCGCCGGTTTGACGAATAATGGAAACTTCAATTCGGCGCGGAGCGTTTCGTCGCCGGTTAAAAATTCTTGAAAAGGCGCAACTGGCAAGCGCCGATCGCGCCAGATGCGTTTGGTGAGCGTTTTATCTAAAGAGATGCCGTTGGTCAATACGCGCGAACCGGTGTATGGAATTTTGAGCATTTCAAGTAAAGCTGGAACTTGCGCTTCGCGCGCGTCCCCGCCTAAGCCTTCGGCAATGTTGAAGCAGATATCCGGTTGTTCTTCACGAAGCGCATAGGGCAGATCTCTATCCGCTTGGATGAATGTAGTTGTGTGCCCGTCCGTTTCGAGCGCGGCGCGGAGCGCGTCTATGGTTTCGATATGATCAAAGTCGGCAAAAGCATCCGGCGGAACGCCTTCTGGCTTGGGTTGCAGATCATCTTTGATGTTGGCAAGAACCGCGATCTTCCAATGGCGCTTCTTACTTGGGCGGGGAGTTTGACTTTCCTCGCGGGCGAGCGACTCTGACATTTGTTCTCCTTTGGCAAAATCCTTAACGCTATTAAGGCAATAATAGCTTAAGCTCGGCAGATTGCAAGGGTTGGAACGTTTCGTTAAGGTTAAAAAACGTCGCTAGACAATCAATAGTCTTTCAGGTATCATTTGTGCGCTCATTGAATAGATAGATACGCATAATTTTTTTAAGTTATCCTGCAATGTAATGCAGATTTTGTGGAGGCAATTAGGCTCGTGGCTATGTTTTCTAAGGACCTAGGCGTTGATCTAGGCACGATGTTTACTCGAATCGCCGATGGCGCGCAGGTCTTGTTGGAAGAGCCGACAATTGTTGCGATTGCGGTTGACGACCAAAAAATGGTGGCGGCTGGGCTGGAAGCCCGCGATATGTATGGCCGCGTGCCGGAAAATATTGAAGTGGCGCGCCCTTTACGCAATGGCGTAATTGCGGATTATGAGATTACCGAAACCCTGTTGGCGTATTTACTTCAGCGGGTGAGCGGTTCAATGCGCATCTTCCGCCCGCGTGTGATGATCTCGGTCCCTTACGGAGTGACCAGCGTTGAACGCCGCGCAGTTTATGAGGCGGTGATGGAAGCCGGAAGCCGCGAGACGTTTTTAATTCAACAACCTTTAGCGGCGGCAATCGGCATTGACTTGCCAATCAATTCTCCTTCTGGAAATATGATCATCTGTTTAGGCGGCGGCTGTACTGAAGCGGCGGTGATGGCGATGTATGGCATTGTCGCGGCGGATACTTTGCGCTCCGGCGGCATGGATTTAGACGAAGCAGTCGTTAGTTATGTGCGCCGCAAATACGGCGTAATTATCGGTCAGGCGACGGCAGAGCAATTGAAGATCCGCATCGGCGCGGCGATTCCGCAAGATATTGAAAACAGCATGGAAGTTCAAGGACAAGATCAGGTGACCGGCTTGCCGCGCCCAGTCACTTTGACTACTGGCGAAATCGTCGAAGCTTTACAAGA
>JADLCG010000149.1 GCA_020847355.1 Anaerolineales bacterium
GGCGTGAAAGTCTCTGTGCCGATAGCGCTAGTTGCAGTTGCGGTACTTGTGACAATAGGCGTATCTGTAACGGTTGGCGCGCTCGTTGAGGTGGGCGTGTTGGTGACGATGGGAATGCTCGTTGCAGTTGCCGTGCTTGTCGGCGGGTTGGTGGCGGTGGGCGTATTCGTCGCAGTCGGCGTTCGAGTCGGCGTGGAAGTAGGCACGCCGTCAAATGAGTTGAGCAAAGGTTGCATCAAGCCGAGGGTTTGCCCATTTTTTGTAAAAGTAGTCACATTAGTCGTGGCGTTGAAGTTGACTGCCCAGCCGGCAAATTTTGTCTCTGCCACTTTAGGACGCATGACGAAATGTAAATGCGGACCGGGAAATTTATTACCAGTACAAACGCGCGCGCGGACGTTATCCGCAATGACGGCGAGTCTTTGATTCCGCGTGACCGTATCGCCAACGCTGACTTGAATATTAGCCAGATGCCAATATTCGGTTGTCCAGCCATTGCCGTGATTAATCACAATATGACAACTGGAAACGGTTGTCACCGTGCCGTTCGCCGCCGCCGCGACCCAGAAATTAGATGTATCTTCGCCGATGACCATATTGGTATGCGGAGCAAAATCAACTGCGCCGCCCATCAAATAATTGTGCGGGCTGGTGGGCGGGCGACGCGAGCCATTATCAAAGCCGCCGTAAGCCACCCAAGCCAAACCTTGCTCCCAGGGGAGTTGGAACATATCCCCTGGCGGCGGGGCGGGCAAGTTGTTTCGCGCTTCTACCGTTTCCGGAAAAGCGGAAAGGAGCATGGCAAATAGAAGAAAAATCTGCAAGAGGTGTTTTATTTTCATAACTTCTGCTCCTCAACGAGCTGGCTTGATACGTTCATTTCTAGCGTTTTGGTTGATTATTCGCGCCGCGTAATTGGCGAAAGAGAATAAAAATGCCAACTACAAGGATAATTCCAAGAATACCGACCAAGCCGAGCGTCCCCTTTGGTAAAGAGGGGGAAGCCGGCGTAGCGGCGATTGTGTTTGGCGCAAGCGAAAGCGGCGCGCCGGATACAGCCGGCAATTCCTGAGCCGCGCCTTGCGCGCTATCAATAGTTAATGAGACTTTATTTGAGCCAAGGCTAATGCCGCCTAACGGAGCGGCAAAACCCGCTTCGTTACGAATAGCCAGATCAGCTTTTTCTAGAGTTAGTTCAGTTTGACAGCCGCCCAATGTGGTGAAGCGCACTTCTGCGATTATGCCATTGACGGTTTGCGGCGCGGAACTGGCGAAAGATGCGTCAACCAATCCGCTGTTTTGCGGGAGGAATAACCCGTTCATTCCGGAAATTGGGCTGGTTGCCGTTACTGGCGTTACACACGCTGGATCATAGCGAATCTGAAAGTTGAAGCCTTGAATTGGCGTGGCTGAAAGCGCATTGACATTGACGATAACGGTCTCGCCGGTTTTGAAGGCGGTGAGAGCGCCTGTCAGCCAAATGGTTTCTGGAGCTTGCGCGTTGACCTTAAATGCTGAAAAAATTGTGATGAAGATCGCAATTAGAGTGGCGGTGATGGATTTCATTGATTCTCCAGAGGAGGCGCGTAAACTACGCGCCTCCCTTTGATTTCTATATTATTGAACTGCCCAAGCCAAAGCGCCAGACTGACCGTAATTGCCAGCCAAAAGCTCAAGGTCAAGGATGTTGATCGTGCCGTCGTTATTCAAATCGGCGGCGGCGGGCGCGGCGAGGTTGTAGTTCATGCCAATGCTCATCGCGTCAAATTGATCAATCGTATTGTTGCCGTCAATATCGCCAGCCAACAAGATTACGGTTTGCATGGTCGTTGTGCTTCCGCCAACGATGGTGGGCGAGCCTTGCGCGCTGAGGTATCCTGCGGC
This sequence comes from Anaerolineales bacterium, assembly GCA_020847355.1. Taxonomy (GTDB): domain Bacteria; phylum Chloroflexota; class Anaerolineae; order Anaerolineales; family Villigracilaceae; genus Villigracilis. The sequence continues at coordinate 1,885 of JADLCG010000149.1, forward strand.
GCTAGCGACAACGGTATAGTTTCCGCCGAGCGCGGTTAAGTTGAATGTGCCGTCTGGGTTAACTACGGCTGAAGTGTTCAGCGTAGTATCTGGATTGTACAAGCTAACGGTGACGGGTTTGCTGGCTAGAACTTGTCCGTTTAAATTTCCTTGCGGCGTGGTGACTGTCAAGTTTGCGGTTGTAGAGGGGATCGAGAAGAGCGTATCGCTTCCGTCTGAGACGCGCACGACGCATTGAATATTTGCAGAACCGGCTTGCAATCCGAGAATATCAAATGTGAATGCGGTTCCCGGCGTTGTGGCTTTGTTCCCGTTGCTTCCGGCGATGGCGACGATGAATGTGCCGCCGGCAGGTCCGTTGACGACCATCACCGGGCTAGGACCAAAGACGCTACCAGCTACGAAATTGCTGATTTGAATTATCGTTGGATCGTAGGTACAAGTGAATTCTGCGCTGGTGTAACCGCTGGCAGGCGTATTGTTCAAGATTACGCTTCCAGTTGAAGTCCCATTGACGTTGATGCTGACTGGGCTAGCTACAACCGAAACAAAAGGCGTGACGGGCGTGACGGTTGCTGTGACTGGGATGGTTGCGGTCGGCGTGAAAGTTGGGCCTGCGGTTGAAGTCACTACGCTGGTGGGCGTAGCGGTCGCTGGCGCTGGGGTGAAAGTAGGCGTGAGGCTGGGTCCTGCGGTGGAAGTGACGATGCTGGTGGGCGTAGCCGTTGCCGGGCTGGGCGTCGAAGTGAATGTCGGCGCAACTGAAGTGGAAGTGGCAGTTGGAACGATCGGCGTGGGCGTGGCGGTTGAACTGTTCGTTTGACGAATTGTCAGGTTGTAGGTGCCGCTTCCGGAGAATGGCTCAATTTGAACGTAGTATGTCCCGGCGGGTTGCGTGCTGGTGACTGCGCCATTTTGGGCGGTAATCTCATTACTGTTTTGGTCTAGCACTCTCACCACCGGAATCAAATCTCCGCTGGAAGGGATTGCCGTGATCGTGAAGGTATAAGTTTGCCCGAAAACAAATTGCCATTTTTCGAAGCGATTGCTATCTACATAGCCGGTATAGGTTGCGTCCCAATAGGTCAGCGTGCGGTCAATAATATCCGATGACGGCGCGGCTTTGGCTGGGCTGGCGGCGCTAAAACCGCTAACTAACAAAGCCATCAAAATTGAGAAGCGGAGCAAGGCATTGAGTTTCATGTTGAAATTCTCCTTTGAATATTGAACGATGCGGGATGTAATGTACGTTTGCATTATTGTAAGTGGGGGATTTGCTCATTCGCATTACAAAACGATTACGATGCGCGCTGAACGATTAATAAAAAACGCCCCAAGACTTAACCCAAACAGGGTTTTATCTCGAAGCGCTTTAATTTTCTCTTACGATTTCGTTACAATGCGAATAGGAACAGAGTACCGCTAGTTTTTTACGCTTTCCGCAATCTTCAATAACCGCGCCACGCTGACCGGTTTAATTAACACGTGATCCGCTTTGCCGGTCACGGTTTTGGCTTTGATGAAATCGGCAGTGACGACGACCACCACCGTGTTTGGATAGCGTTTACGAATCACTTCTAGAATGTCCACGCCGGAGGCGAAAGGGAGGTGAATGTCTAGGATCACCAGCGTTGGCTCGGCTTTGTCTAGAAGCGCTGGGTATTTATCTCCATTGGCGTCAATGGCGGTTTCAAAATCCGCCTTTTCTAAAGTCGCTTGAAAAATTGCGCTAAGCTTGGGGTCGTCTTCGACGATGATGGCGTAAGGTTTTGGCATATCTTAATTATTCTCCGGGCGCGTTTTTGATGGGCAGACGAACGGTAAAACAACTGCCTTGCCCTAGAACGCTGTCTAAGGCGATTGAGCCGTCCATTAATTCGACGAGTTGTCTGGTGATCGTTAACCCCAAACCTGATCCGCGATTTTCGCGGGTGATGGAATTGCTAACTTGCCGAAACGGCTCAAAAATGTGTTGACGATCTTCCTCGGCAATGCCTACGCCTGTGTCTTTAATTTCAATAGACCAATAAGCTGGTTCAGGGCGCTTGAGGTTAATTTCAATTCCGCCAACGCGCGTGAATTTTATGGCATTCCCCGCTAAATTGACGACGATCTGTTGAAGCCTTTTTTGATCGCCATACAGTTCAATCGGTAGTTCGTCTGAGATGCTGGAGCTAAAAGCGAGATTTTTTTTGCTTGCCAGCACCGCAAGCGTAGCTTGTATTTTATCAAGAAATTCTTTGGGCGAGAAATATTCGTCGTTCAAACTCATTGAATTGGCTTCGATCTGCGCCTCGTCCAAAAGGTCGTTGATGATGTTGGTGAGATAATGCGTGCCTTCGATGATATTATTCACCGCTTTGCCTTGCTTCGCGTCTAAAGCCCCAAACGCTTCAATTTGAAGCAATTCGGCGTAGCCCAAAATTGTGCCCAGCGGCGTTCGTAATTCATGGCTCACTCTGGAAAGCAATTGGCTTTTTAATTGATTGGCGTTGATGGCTTGATCGCGCGAAAGCGCAATCGCTTCTTGCGCCTTTTTGATCTGCGTAATATCGCGCGCCACCGCCTGAAAACCGAGGATTTGATCGCCGTCTTTGATCAGTTGTACATTCTGCCCAATCCAGACTTCTTCGCCGGCGTATGTGTTGGCGGGGAATTCAAGATAGGTGATATCTTCTTTGCGGAGGAGTTGTTTTTCGTAGAATCTTTTGACGCGATGCCGCCATTCCGGCACGATCACTTCGGTGAAATGTTTACCGAGCGCATCTTCTTCTTTTTCCGCTCCCATCAGGTATTGGGTGATCGGATTTACATAAATGAAGAAGCCGTTATAGTCAGTGCGATAGATAATATCGTTGGCATTTTCAACGATCTGACGAAAACGATTTTCGCTCTCCTGAAGCGACTTTTGCGCCTGCAGAGATTGCTCGTGAGCGATTTCCAGATCGTGCGTGCGTTCTCCCACGCGCTGTTCCAGCAAATCGCGCTCTTGTTGCAATAAATTCAGCGCCTGAACTTCTTTTTGCCAAGCTGTGTTGAGATTATCCAACAACAGAATCACGGAGGTTTGCAATGCGCCCGTACAGGTTAGAAAAACAATCGCGCTGGCTAACCCAGCTTGAATGGACAGCGGCGAAAGACTTTCGTTGGGCAAAATTTGCGGCGGGCGGAATAGCCCAGCGCCGATCAAAACGCCAAAGCTTGTAATCGTCAGCGTCCCAAGTATCAAGGCGTAGAGCGCTTCGCGCCAGCCGGTTAGGACTGCGGTGATAATTGCAAAACTCGCAAGGAAGATGAAACTTTCCGCTGAAAAGCCAAAGTTGAAAATTTCCACAAGCCCGAAGCTATAGATAATAGTCAGAAAGCCGAGGACGCGTACATTGTATTTGAGCGCGCGCTGAATGCCCAAAAACCAGAGCAAGAGACAAAAGAATCCGTAAGCAAAATTAACCGCCGTAATTTTTTCGCTTGGAATTAGAGAAAGCGCGTAGCCCAACGTGCCAACGCTGGCGGCGATTCTAATAATATTGGTGAAAATTCTCTCCCGCGTTTTATGCCATGTCGGGTTGACATTTGGAGGGATGAATAAATCTTCGTTGACCGGGACAATGTAGAAACTTTTCGAGCGCTCCCAGAATGAGCTTTTTTTCGTCTGCGCTACAGACGCGCTCTGGCTGGCTTCTGACATGCGAGGAATATTTACCTCGCTGATAGGAACAGTCCTTTCCGAGGCGAATCTGGGTTGCGGAATCAAAGCCTGATCGAGCGCGCGAAGCATGATGACCCGCCCAACCGTTTTCTCATGCGCGTCAACGAGCGGATAAAAGTGAATGTGATATCTGCGAAGCGCATCCCCGGAGCCGACTGCGATCTCCTCGCTGGCTTCAATCACATTGCGGAAGCGTTCAATCAGATGGGGCCACGGGCTGAACAGCGCCGAGCCGTTTTTTCCGAGCGCATTGACAATTGGCACGCCGATCATTCGCGCGGCGGATAAGTTAATATCCACCACGTTGCCTTTTGTATCCAAAACGATCATGCCGTCTTGCAGGGCTTCGATGATCAAATCCCGCGCGATTGGAGCAATGTCTATAATGCGGAAGCCAAACATCGCCCAAGTGAAGGCGACGACAGTGATGGTCAGCGCAAAGGGCGTAATATCCAAATATGGGATTGGGCTATAACCGCTGAAATACAGAATGTTTCCGATCCACGGCGCGAGGACGGCGACGGTCATGGTGACGGCTTGACGCCGATACATGCCTTTTCTGCGAATGACGGCGCGAATTACCAAAACGGCGCTGACGAGTAAACTTAAATATGAATACGCAAAATGAACGAAGAACCAAGTTCCATGAGTCACTGCCAACGCTGAAAACGCATCCTCTTGCTGGATGTGGTATTCGCTCCAAATTAAGCCGTGATATTTTGTGGTTAAAGCGAGGAGCGCGGTAAGCGTTGGAATCACTGCAAGCAGAATCTTCCAGCGCTTAGAGATGGGCTGAGCTTGGGCGCTAAAATCTAAAGCGAAGATCAATCCGCCATAAGTTGAGAATGGGATGCCGATGTATTGAATTACGCCCCAAATATATTTGGTCTCTAACGTAGCTCCCACAATTTCTAAAGCATAGCCGACCGACCAAATCAAAATAGAAAGCGACATGATGAAGAGCGCAAATGCGCCGCTTGCGGAACGGCGCGCCCAAGTGTAGCTTCCGGTGAATAATGCGATAATCGCCGTGACGATTAATGGCAGAATATATGGATTGTATTCAAAACTCATAGAATCACCCTAAATGTTGAGATTGTGCCGGTAATTCTACTGTATAAACCCCTTTTTTAGCTTGCAAGTTAATTAAAGAGAAAACGGATTCTAGCTCCCTGCTCAAGCCGCCGTCCTCGGCGGCGGGGACGCCGCTTTGAGCGATAGTTTGTAAAATTTATTTCGACCGACTACCTAGCTGGCGGCTTGACTGATAAATGGTGCATAGTCGAAGATCGCAATTAATACAGTCATCAGCAGGGTGATTAAGCCAACTTTGGTCAACAGCGCTTTAGGCGTAGCAGAATCCGCGGCGTAACGGATCAGCGTGACCAAACATCCGCTGGCGAGCATAAAGCCGGCGGCATGAAGCGCGACCAACAAGAGCGGAAAATGATTGAGCGCTTCGCTAAGCGCAATTCCTCCGCCGACGAGCGCGCCAAAGATCCAATCTGCAAGGTAAGGCTTCTTCAGTTTTCCGGTGAAGAGAATATACGCCAACAGCAAGGCGCAGGCAATCGAGAAAATGATTCCCGATGATCCAACGGTGGGCGCGTCAAAAGGTCTGGCTTCGAGCGTGGTGGGGATAATTTTGAGCGGCTCGGTGGCGCTGATGATGAAGGCGCATAAAAAGCTACTGCCAATCATCATAAGTAGGCTTTTCCACCATGCCCAACCTTGCTTCAATTTCGCTAGGCTGAAGACGATCCCTAGAATGATCGGCAGATTTTGAATGTATTCGATCAGTAAGACCCAGCTAAATTTGAGAATCCAATCTATCATAAAACAGATTCCGTCTCAGCTTTACGCATGGATTGGAAAGAAGCGATGGCAACTTCCAGCATGGTCGCGTCTGGCGTGCGCGTTGTGAGATGTTGCATGGCTAAATTAGGTTTGATCAACAATTTCACCAGCGGATTGTTGAGGTGATTCGCAGTCCAGCGGATGTATTCGATCGCCAGACCCGCTAAAATTGGAATGAATAAAACGCGGCTCAGTAAGCGCCAAACGATTGGCAATGGACCTAAAGCGGTGAAGATCAAAATGGAAAATAAAATTACCGTCAATAGAAAAGCAGTGCCGCAACGCGCATGTTCGATGGGGTATTTGGCGACAACTTCAGGCGTTAATTCCGCGCCGGCTTCATAGGCGTTGATGGTTTTATGTTCCGCGCCGTGATACATGAATAAGCGCTTCACGTCTGGCGTGAAGCTGATCGCCCAAATGTAAACGATGAAGAATAGCAAACGTAAAACGCCTTCGGCAAGGTTGTTGAGCCACGGACTCCAGCCGAGATAATGTTCCGCCAGCCCGCCCAGACCGGCGGGGAGCAAAAAGAAGAGTCCAATGCCGAGGGCGAGCGAAATGCCCAAAGTTAGGTAAAGAGCCGGACCTTCTAGTTTCTCATCCTCGCCCGTTTGCGTATTCGCGGAGATGGTCAAGGCTTTCATGCCGAGTCCCAGCGCGTCCCACAATAAAATCACGCCGCGCAAAAAAGGGATTTTTGTAATTTTGGAACGATAGACGTTAGCAAGCTTTTCAGTGTGGGTGACAATGCTTCCATCCGGCGCGCGCATGGCAATGGCAAACGCTTTTTGACCGCGCATCATCACGCCTTCAATCACGGCTTGCCCGCCATAAGCGATAATTCGATCTTCCATCTAGGCGCTCAAATTGTTGATCATGTGAATTAATGCGTCAATGCCTTTGTACCACGTGGGCAGGTGCAGTTTTTCGTTGGGAGAGTGCGCGTCGCCGTCCGGCAGGGCGAAACCGCAGAGGACAGAATCCACGCCGACGTATTGTTGCAATTGAACGACCACGCCAATCGAGCCGCCTTCGCGCGCGAAATAAGGCTTTCTACCCCAAATTTTTTCTTGCGCTTTGGCGAGCGCCTGCACGCCGATGTTATCCACTTCGGTCAGCGCCGCGCCAGCGTTGTGCAAGCCGATCAATTCCCATTTGATTGTTTTGGGCGCGTTCTTCTTCAAATAGGCTTTCAGTTGTTTGAAAACTTCTTCAGGAGTTTGATTCGGCACGAGCCGGCATGAAATTTTTGCCATTGCCCAAGCCGGCAACACCGTTTTAGAACCCTGACCCGTAAAACCGGAGAGTAAACCGTTGATCTCTAAAGTGGGTCTGCCGCCGACTCTTTCCGCGGGCGAAAATTGCGGCTCGCCCCATAACTCTGGCGCGCCGGTAATCTTGAGCAATTCTTTGCGGTTATCGCTGGGCAGACGTTTGAATTCGGCGTGTTCCTTCGCGCTGATCTTGCGGACTTTATCGTAAAAGCCCGGCAGAGTCACTTTGCCTTTTTTATCGTGCATTCCGGCGATCAATTCAGCTAAGGCTTGCGCCGGGTTATGGATTGTGCCGCCAAACCCGCCGGAGTGTAAATCTTTGCTTGGTCCATACACGCGCAATTCGGCGTACATCAAGCCGCGCAAACCAGTCACAATTGCCGGTTGATTCGGTCCCAACATTCCCGCATCCGGGTTCAAACAAAAATCGGCTTTCAACATGCCTTTATGTTTCTTGATGAACTCGCCGAGATGTTCCGAGCCAATTTCTTCTTCGCCTTCGATCAGCCACTTGATATTCACTTTCAAAGCGCCGCTTTTCAAAACGGATTCAACCGCATAGATCGAAGCCATAACTTGCGCCTTCATATCCGAAGAGCCGCGCGCGTATAAATTTTCGCCGCGCACTTCTGCCTTAAAAGGATCGGATTTCCATAACTCAAGCGGGTCTACCGGCTGAACGTCATAATGACCGTAGATCATCATCACTGGCGCGTCTTTTCCGGCGTTCAGCCAATCGCCATAGACCACTGGATGTCCGCCGGTTGGCATAATTTGCACGTGTTCCATGCCGATACTTTTTAACTTATTAGCGATCCACTCGGCGCCGCGTTGCATGTCCTGATTATTTTCATCTAAAGTGGAAATGCTCGGAATGGCGATAATTTCTTTCAACTGTTCCAAAAAGCTGGCTTGATTTTGACGAGCGTATTCAAGGGCAGTGTTTGACATCTTGAACTCCTATGTGATTTTATGACGCGCGCTTCGGGCTTAAGCTGAAGCCTGATCAGCGCTTCTTGAACAGCCGCTTCGCCCAAGCTTTAGGGTGCGATCGTCGGCACGGCAGTTTCTTCCAATGCGCGGCGCGTCACCAGATACCATGTATTGATTGAAGATAATCTATCGCTGGTATCGTAAAGCGGCGCAACTTGCACGCCTTGCACTTGCGCGTCCACGGCGTACGTGTAAACCGGATAATACAAAGGCAGAGAGGGCATTTCCTTTGTAAACACAACTTGGAAGTTGCGATATAACCGCGCCCTGTCTGAAAAATCCGCTGTGATGCGGGCAGTCTCTAAATATTCGCTGGCGGTGCGGTTATCCCATTGCGAATAATTTTGTCCGCCGGTGGCTTCGGCTTGATGCCAAAAAAGGTAAGGGTCTGGGTCTGGCGTGCGCGCGGTGTTGAGATCCGCTAACGCCGCCTGATAATTTCTGGTCGTTAGAAAATCTTTCACCAAAGAATCATAGGATACGGCTTGCAGGTCCACTTTCACGCCGACTAACGCCCAATTTGCCTGAAGCGCCTGAGCGATTTGAGTGTGGAGTTCATCGTCTGGGTGGGTCAAGGTAAAGGTCAGGAATTGACCGTCTTTGGCGCGCACGTCTCCGCCGCCCGCCGGAATGACATAACCCTCTTGTTTGAGTAATGCGGCGGCGGCATCTGGGTCATAATCCAGATGTTCAATATCCGTGTAGTAAGCCCATGAGCCGGGCAGGATCGGTCCATCCGCAACAATGGCTTGACCTTTCAAAATCTTTGAGGCGATTACGTTGCGGTTTGTCGCCAGCAATAAAGCGCGGCGCACATTGGCGTTTTGCAGAAATGGCACGGCGGTGTTGTTGTTATTGAGAAATACGAGGCTCAACTGCGGCAGACGGCTGGTGTAGATGGAGAGAGTCGGCTCGGTCAGCGCGGCTTGCAATACGTCGTCGGTGATGTGGCTCACGCCGAGAACTTCGCCGCTGTTGTAAGCGTCTAGCGCGCTGGCGGAAGTGGGGTAAAAACGAAAGACGATTTGCTCAATAAAAGCGCGGGGCAAGTAATATTCTTCATTGACCTTGAGCGTTATGCCGGTGATCTGACCGTTATTGACGATCAACGAATCGAATTTGTAGGGACCAGTTCCAATGGGTTTTAAATTGAACTCAGCCGCCGCAAGTTGATCCGCGGGAATATTTTCAAGCAGGTGTTTTGGCAAAATCCCAAAAGTGGCGTAATCTAAAAACGGCGCAAACGGTTCAGGCAGAATGAATTGCAAAGTCTGCTCGTTGAGTTTACGCACTTCAATTTGCGACCACAAATCTTTGATATCTTGAGGGAAGAGCGAGCCGGCGCCTTTGATAGTATCAATGGTGAAGATCACATCGTCGCTGGTGACTGGCTTGCCGTCATGCCATTTGGCGTTACTGCGAATGGAGAAATTGTAGGTCATGCCGTCTGCGGATTCGCCCCACGAATCTGCGAGGTCTGGTTGGGGCAAGCCGTCTCCGTCAAACTTAATCAGCCCGCTGAAGATTAAGCGGTCAATATCGCGGTCTACGGAGTTGTTCCAATCCAGCGCGGGGTTGAGCCGCCCGATTGAGCCGATCAAAGCCTCGGTGTAAATTCCGCCTGGGGCGGGTTTCGGCAGGATCGAAATACTCCCCGGCGATTGCTGACTCAATAATAAGAGCGCCACAATTACCAGCGTAACCGTCACAACCAAGATTTGCCAACGTAATTTCTTCATAATTTATGTAAATAAAGAAAGCCGCTTCAGCCTGAACCAACACCAGCACGGCGTGTTGAGTAATGGCGTAGCGGCTTTTGAGGGAAATGAATGCTTAATTTCCGCTGATGATAATGATGGCAATGACGAGCCCGAAAAAGAGCACGCTCAGAACAATTGTCATCCAGAAGAGCACGCGTTCCACCCCGCGGCGCGCGGTGAAAACTCCGCCGGTATCCGCGCCGGATAAACCGCCCAGCCCGGCGCCCTTGCTTTGCAAGATCACGCTGAGGATTAACCCAACCGAGATTATAATTAAAGAAATATCCAAAAAGTTTGACATTCGAAGAGCCTCCTTAAATTTAGCGGGCAAATTATACCTGTTTGTAAAGCGAATCGTCAACAAGGCTTGGTTTAATTTATTTGCGAGGAATGTCCATGCACGAAGTCGTCGTCAATTTGCACATGCACACCCGATATTCTGACGGAAGCGGAATTCACAAAGACCTTGCGGCGGCGGCGCTCAAAACGGATGTGGATGCGATCATCGTCACCGACCATAATATTTTAACGCACGGTTTTGAGGGGTATTACAAAGAAAAGAACAAAAAAATTTTAATGCTCATCGGCGAGGAAGTGCACGATCAGGCGCGCAACCCGCAGAAAAACCATTTGCTTGTCTTCAATGCGGGGCGGGAAGTCGCTACATTTGCGGACGATCCGCAGAGGTTGATTCAGATTGTCCGCGAATCGGGCGGGCTGGCTTTTTTGGCTCACCCAAACGATCCCGAAGCCCCGGCTTTTCGGGAGACGGATATCTCGTGGGAAGATTGGTCTGTGCAGAACTATACCGGCATAGAATTGTGGAACGCGCTCAGCGAGTTGAAAACTGTTGTGCCGACGAAATTGCACGGCGCGTTTTATGCGTTCTTCCCAAGTTTTGTAGCCAGTCAGCCCATCCCCGCCACATTGACAAAATGGGACGAACTGCTCGCCAGCGGCAGGCGCGTGGCGGCGATTGGCGGCTCCGACGCGCACGCTTTGCAGATGAGTATGGGCGCTATTCGGCGCACAATTTTCCCGTATGAATTTCACTTTCGGACGGTCAACACGCACGTTTTGATTTCCGAGCCGTTGAGCGGCGCTGTGGACACAGATAAGCGCTTGATTTATGAAGCTCTCGCCAATGGACAATGTTTTGTAGGCTACGATTTACCCGCTTCGACGCGAAATTTTCGCTTCACTGCCCAAGGGAAGGATGGTTCGGTTTCGATGGGCGCTGAGATACCCGCGAAGGGCGGCGTGACTTTGCAAGCCAAACTCCCGTTGGCGGCGGAATTGCGCTTGCTGAAGGATGGCCAGGTTTTGCAAACTCTGAAAAATCAACAAGCCTGCATCCATATCACTACTGAGCCGGGCGTGTATCGCATTGAGGCTTACCGAAATTATTTGGGCAAGCGTCGCGGCTGGATTTATAGCAACCCGATTTATGTCAGATGAGAAAATGCCTTTCGGACGGAAGCCAGTTTCGGCGGAGTCCGGGGCGGTTTTTCGTCAAGAAGTGTGGTAAACTCACGCTCGTTAAATTTAGGTGCGTGGTTTTATACGTGCCTTTCCGTTCTTGGCAAGCCGACGGTTTGAACAAGAGCATACCCATGGAAAGGAGGATTTCCCAATGCGTAAATATGAGTTAGTTTGCATCTTCCAACCCGATTTGGATGAGACCGCGTTTAACGGCGCGCTCGACAAGGTGAAGGGTTGGATTAGCGAATCTGGCGGTAGCGTTGATAAGGTGGATGTTTGGGGTCGGCGCAAGTTGGCTTACATCATCAAGAAACACCGCGAAGGACAATACGTCCTTTTGAACGTCTCTTTGGCGCCAGCCGCTACGACAGATTTGGAACGAAATATTCGTTACCAAGAAAATATTATGCGTCACATGCTTTCTGTGGTTGGTTAGTTGACGCTTGTCTTCGCCCGGCAATTTTAGAATGACAAGGAGATTGATATGAGCCGAGGACTTAATAAAGTTCAGATCATCGGTCATCTCGGAAAAGACCCTGAAATGCGTTATACGCCTTCAGGCAAACCGGTGACCACTTTTTCTGTGGCAGTCAGCCGCGCTTGGAATAGCGCCGATGGCGAACGTCATAATGAAACTGAATGGTTCAACGTGGTGACTTGGGGCAACCTAGCTGAAATTTGCAAGCAATACTTGGTCAAAGGTCAGCAGGTTTATATTGAAGGTCGGCTTCAAACCCGCCACTGGGACGATAAAGAAGGTCAAAAGCGAACCAGCGTGGAGATTGTCGCCAACGAGATGATGATGCTGGGCGACCGACACAACGGCAACAACCATGCCCAAGATGAAGACGCAACCTCGGCGGAGCAGACTCCCGCTTCTGCTGAGGATGAATTTCCGTTCTAACGCTTAAGCCTAAGTTTGAGCGAATTTGTTTGGAGTAAATTATGAGTGACGAACGAAATTTTTCCGGCGGCGAAACTGGCGGCGGCGACCGCAAGTTCTTCGCAAAGCCTAAAGTCTGTCAGTTTTGCAACGACAAAGCGATTACGATTGATTATAAGAATACGGATTTGCTACGCAAATACGTAACCGAAGAAGGCAAGATCCGCCCGCGCCGTCAAACTGGCGCTTGCGCCAAGCATCAGCGCTTGGTAGCCGCCGCCGTGAAGCAATCTCGGCATGTGGCTTTATTGCCCTTTGACGGAAAAATCAACGACCGCTAAACGCTAAATGAATACAGGGCATGGGAAAGCCCATGCCCTGTATTTTTAAGCCTGAGCATCTTGCAATTTAGGCAGGATGATTATTTAACCTGTGGAGAAGCCGAAACGCTTCTGCATAAAGGAGTACGGAATATGTCGAACGAACCAGGTCATAAGCCTGCGGCGCATAAAAAGCACATTGCCCGCCTTGAACGCGAGCGAAAACAAACCAAAATTGCCCTGTATACATTTTTTGGGATTTTGGCGGCGGTCGTCTTGTTGCTTGTTTATGGCTTTTTAGATGTAAATGTATTTCAATTGAACAAACCCGTCGCCAAAGTGGGCGATGTGGAAATCCCCGCTTCCGAATTTGAAGCCCGCGTCAAGCTTTATCGCGGTCAGCTTTTATCCAGCTACAACATGTATATGCAGTATCAACAGTTTGGCATGGATACGACTCAGCAACTTCAGCAAATCGAAACTAGCTTGAACACGCCCGGCTTAATTGGAAAAACAATTGTTGAGCAATTGGTGAATGACGAAATCATCCGTCAAGAAGCGGCGAAGTTAGGCATCACCGTCTCGCCTGAAGAGTTAGAGCAAAAAATTCAGGAAAGTTTTGATTACTACCCAAGCGGAAGCCCCACGCCAACCGTCACCCCAACTGAATTTGCGACTCCGGAGATTCCTGCCGAAGCCTTTACAGTTGTGACTAAAACGCCGCTGACTTCGCCCACGCCTGAAGCAACCGCCACGTTGACCAGTTTGCCCGCCGTCACTGGCACGGTCGAATCCACGGCGACGCTTCAACCGACCGCTACCGCCACTTTCACGCCCACAGCCGTCCCAACCTTAACTGCTACCGTTGGACCAACGGCTACAGTTACGCCCACCGCCACGCCTTATACCTTAGATGGCTATAAAAATTTGTACGCTACAACCGTAGCCGGGTTTAGCAAATCTGGCATGAGCGAGGCGGATTATCGCAAATTTATTGAAACGCGCCTCTTGCAGAAAAAACTTGAAGATGCGGTGATCAAGGACGTTGTGACAACCAAAGAAGAAGTGTGGGCGCGTCATATCTTAGTCGCCGACGCTACGCTGGCTGTCACAATTATTGAGAAATTAAAAGCCGGCGAGGATTTTGGCGAACTAGCGAAACAATATTCAACCGATACCGGCTCAGCCGTTAATGGCGGCGACCTCGGTTGGTTTAGCTCTGGTATGATGGTTCCAGAATTTGAAACTGCGGCGTTTGCGCTTGAAAAATCCGGCGATATTACCCAAGAGCCGGTTAAATCGCAATTCGGATATCACATCATTCAATTGATCGCCAAACGCGAAATTCTGCGCACCGAATCTGAAATCCAGACGGCGAAAGACGAAGCCTTCGCCAAATGGATCGCAGATGTGCGCGCAAAATATACAGTTGAAATTTACGATAGCTTCTGGAAAACCCGCGAACCGCAAGAGCCGAACTTCATCACTATCGCTACCGAAGGCGCCGGGACTGCCATCGCGGCTCAAACTGCAACCGCTAAAGCAGAACCAACTTCTACGCCGTAAGCGGAAGAAAAATATAAATAAAGAGACAGTCCGCGAAAGCGGACTGTCTCTTTATTTCGCTCTAAATTATCCGCGCTTCAGCATATCGTCAGTCACCTGATCGAGCCGCAAACTGATCACCTGACTGGCTGAATCTTTGCCCATCGTAATTCCATAGATCACGTCCGCGGCTTGGACGGTATTGCGATTATGTGTGATGACGATAAATTGCGTATCTTTGCTCAAATCCACCAGCAAATCGCGGAAGCGCCCCACGTTGGCTTCGTCAAGCATGGCGTCCACTTCGTCCATTACGCAAACCGGCGTGGGCGAGACTTTGAGCAACGCAAAGACCAAAGCAATCGCGGTCAAACTGCGTTCGCCGCCGGAAAGCAAACCCAAGCCTTGCTCGCGCCGACCCGGCAAACGCGCTTCAATTTCAATTCCCGTTTCGACTAAATTTTCAGGATCGGTTAATGCCAGCCGCGCCGAGCCGCCGCCAAACAAGCGCACGAACGTCTCGCGGAATTGTTTATCCACCGCGTCAAATGTGCGCGAAAATTCTTGTTTAGTGAGTTCGTCCAACTCAGCCACCACTTGTTTGAGATCCGCTTCGGCTTTGTTCAAATCTTCCACTTGCGATTTCATAAACGTATAGCGTTCGCTCTCTTGCTCGTACTCATTTTTCGCATCCGGGTTGATCGGTCCCATGCGGCGAATTTGTCCGCGCGCCTGAGCAAGTTGCTCTTCAAGTTTCGGGTCAAGTTCCGTGAGGACGGGCAATTGCTCCACCATGCCGTCTAACGGCAAAGGCACAGGTCCAGAAACCTCTGCCGCGTATTCAAACATCACCAAGCCGAAATCATCCATGATTTTTTGGCGTAAATTATCGAGGGCTTCCTGCTTGCGCGTTTGCTCTAATTGCACCTGACCAAATAATCTTTCTGTGCCGGCAAACCCGCGTTGCGCGTGCGCTTCGGCTTCTTGCAGGCGCGCTTCTTCTTGTTCGGCAGATTCTAAATCTTTTTCAACCGGCTCAATTTGTACGCGCATTTTTTCAATTTCAACATGTAAGGCGCTTTCGCGTTCGCGTAAGTTGGCTTTATCGCTGTCTAAACTATTCAGCGTTTTTTCGGTTTCCTGCAAGCGCGAAGCCAATTCCACGCGGCGCGCGTCTTCTCTGGTAATTTCTTTGGCTCTTTCGTCGCGCTTCGCGTTTGCCGCCTGAACGCTTTGTTCGCTCACTGCCATGCGCGTCGCCCAATAGGAAGTCTGTTCCAACAGTTCATCGGCGGAAGTTTCGCCAAATTTAGCCGCGATACTTTTCAATTCAGCTTGGGCTTCAGCGGCGCGGGTTTCCACTTCGTTTTGCGCCTCAAGAACTTTTTGTTGAATGGATTTTGATTCTTGCGTTTCATTTTCCAGTTGACTTAATTGATTCCTCTGCCATTCAAGTTGGCGCGCAGTCGCTTCAGACTCAAGCGAAGCTTGTTGCTCATGCTCTTGCATTTCTCCCAGCCGAATACGCGCTTCGCGCGCGTCTGTTTCCGCTTGGGTCAATTCGCGTTGGGCTTGAGCTAGCTGATTGGACAGCCCTTCAACGGCGGTATTTGATTCGGCTAATTGCGCGAGGAGTCTGCTGAGGGTGGCTTCAAAAGTTTGCTTTTGGCGCGACCTGCCCAAAGTCGAGGAAGAGGCGGTTTTTCCCGCGATCACCAGCCCGTCTCCGCGAAAGACTTCGCCGCGCAGAGTCACGATCCGCGCGTGTGTTGGCAAGCGTTGAATCAATTCGTATGCGGCGTTGCGGTCGCGGACGATTAAGGTCTGCCCCAATAAAATCTTGACGGCGTTTTTATATTCGTTTGAAACGCCGACTAATTCCGAAGCGACTCCGAGAATGGTTTCGGAAGCGCTTGGGACGCTTAATATTTCCGCAGTGTGGTGCGTGGGTAATAATGCGGCGCGGCTGGCGTCGCCGGATTCGAGCAGTTGGAGCGCGTCTTCAAGTTGATCGGTTTCAATCAGCACGGCGTCCAGCGCATCGCCGAGCGCGGCGGTGATCGCAGTTTCAAGTTCGGCAGGGACTTCTAAGGCGGCGCTCAAAGCGCTCTGCGCGCCTTGCAATTTGGCTTGGCGAGTCGCATCCAGCAGATAACGCGCGCCTTCGGCGTAGCCAGCCAGCGTTTGCTCGGCTTGTTCCAATACTTCAAGTTGCGCTTTGGCGCGGGAATGTTCGGATTCTTCGATGGTGCGCTGTTCAAGCGCCGCGCGCCGCGTTTCTTCGATAGTAGCGGCTTCGCTCTTTTTATTGAGCAAGCGCTCTTCGGCGGCTTGTAATTCAAGGCTGGCTTTTTCTTTTTCGCGTTTTGCATTTTCAAAAAAAGCTTTTGCTTGATTGGCTGAAATTTCATTGGAACGGATTGAAACTTTAGTTTGTTCGATCTTTTGATTTTGCGTTTCAAGGCGCGATTTCAATTCATCGAGACGAGCGTTGTTTTCGGCGCGCGATTGACTCAGCGCTTCAATTTGACTGCGCGTTTGCGCGGATTGCGCTTCTAAAGCGCCGCGTTCCGCCTGACGAGTTTGCAGAGCGTTTTGCGCGCTGGTCAGTTGCGCTTTAGCTTCTTCCAACTCCGTTTGAATGCGCGCTACTTCTTGTTCGGCTTCTGCAAACCGCTCGCGGGCGAGGTGTAAATCGTTGGTTGCATGTTCCTGATCGGAGAGGATGGAAACTTGCGCGGAAGTGAGCGCGCGGCGGCGTTCTTCAAAAACGGCGAGTTCGCGGCTGATGGCTTCTCTTTGCGTGTGCAGTTCCGCCGATTGACGATGCCAGCCGTTTAGCTGTAAGCGCAAACCGGAGAGTTTTTCGCGGAAGGAAGCGTAGTGCGCTTGCGCTTGTTCGTGGATTTCGCGCGCTTCTTGAACGCGCAGTTCTTGCGCGCGCGCGGATTCGCGCACGTCGGTTAGATCGCGTTGGGCGCGATGCCAGTGGAATCCATACCAATCGCGCAGAATCAACTTCAAGTCCGCTTGGATGCGGGCAAAATCAATTGCGCGTTTTGCTTGGCGTTCCAAACTTTTTAGGCGCGGCTCAAGTTCTGCCATAATATCCAGCACGCGCTCTAAATTGTGCTTGGTGCTTTCCAGCCTTTTTAGCGCATCATCGCGGCGCGCGCGATACAAACCGACGCCCGCGGCTTCTTCAAAGAGACGGCGGCGATCGTCGGCTTTTAGCGCTAAAGATGCATCCACCAAGCCTTGACCGAGAATCGTGTACGTTCGTTCGCTCAAACCGGCTTGGGCGAGGAGTTCGTTCATTTCGCGCAGGCGGATATGTTGACCGTTGAGCAGATATTCGTTACGTCCATCGCGATGGGCAACGCGCGACATTTCCACTTCGGAGAAATCTACCGGCAACCATTGCGTGGAATTATCAAAGGTGATCGTGGCTTGGGCTAAGCCGGCGCGCGCGCGTTGTTCCGAACCGGCGAAGATCATGTCTTCGGTTTTTTTACCGCGCAGTAAAGCGTAGGATTGTTCGCCGAGCGCCCAGCGTAGCGAATCGGCAATGTTGGATTTGCCCGACCCGTTAGGACCGACAATGGCGGTAACGCCCGGCGCAAATTCAAAGACCGAGCGTGAGGCGAAAGTTTTGTAACCTTGTAGTTCGAGTGATTTTAGACGAAGAGGCATGTTGATTGACGGCTTCTGTATTCTATAATTTTATTGGCTTGTCCAGCGCTTGAGCGCATCTTTGGCGGCGGCGCGTTCGGCGGCGCTTTTGCTTGTGCCAGAACCGCGCCCTTTTACTTCTCCCGCAATTTCAACTTCCACTTCAAAAACTTTGGCGTGATCGGGTCCGCTACTTTGGACGACTTTATAATGCGGCATTCCCAGCTTGACGGATTGCGAGCGTTCTTGCAGTTCGCTTTTTGGATCTTGAATTTCATCGAGGATTGATTCGCGTCTGTGTTCAAGCAGGGGATTGACGAACTGTCGGACTGCGCTCAAGCCTGCTTCTAAATAAATAGCGCCGATCAACGCCTCAAAAGCAGAACCTAAAACGCTCTCGCGGGCGTGACCGCCAGTGGCTTGTTCTCCGTGACCCAGCCGAAGCGCCGCGGCGAGATTGATCTGGCGCGCAAAATTGGCAAGTTGCGCGTTTTGAACGAGGTTGGAGCGTATCTTGGTGAGAGCGCCTTCCGGCAATTCCGGAAAGCGGTGATACGCCCATTCGCCGACGATGAAATCCAGCACGGCATCGCCGAGGAATTCCAAGCGTTCGTTGTCTTCGCTGGTTTCGTGCGCGTGTTCGTTGGCGTAAGAGCGATGGGTAAGCGCGCGCGTCAGCAGGGATAAATTTTCAAAGGGCAAACCCAGCCTGCGGTTGAAGGCTGAAGCGGATTCTTCATCCCGTTGCGAATGTGTGTGAGGCTTCACGGAAATCTCCCGTTGAACTCAGGGAGCGATGTTCCCTCACGTCCGGTGAGGAAGCTTCGTTCACGTAGTTCGTTAAAATTTGAGCGGGCTGAATTGTAACCTGATTTTTTTCAAGAAGCTATTTTTTAAGATAGAATCAACCAGTTTTGCGAGGAGAAACAATGACTGAAGTGAGCAACGAAACTAGATTTTTACACGCCGTGCAGATGGGCTTAGGCGCGTGGCAGTGGGGCGACCGCGTGATCTGGGGTTATGGGCAAGCTTATACGGACGACGATATCCGCAAAGCGTTTGAGGCTTCTTTGAATATGGGGGTTCAGTTTGTAGATACGGCTGAAATTTACGGTTCGGGATATTCGGAACGTTTGTTGGGGATTTTTTTGAAGGAGACCGAACAGCCGGTTTTGGTAGCGACAAAATTTTTCCCCTGGCCCTGGCGGTTTTGGAAAAGTTCTTTACTTTCAGCTTTGAAACATAGCTTGGAAAGACTGGGCTTAGAATCTGTGGATTTATACCAAGCCCACGCGCCGTCTTGGGTGATGACTCCAGAGACGATGATGGAGGGGATGGTGGAATGCGTTCAACGAGGCTTGACCCGTACGGTGGGCGTTTCTAATTTTGGGCAAAAGAATATGATCCGCGCTTATACAACTTTGGCGCGGCATGGCATTCCGCTGGCTTCTAATCAGGTGCATTATAGTTTGTTGAATCGTGAAGTGGAGAAGAATGGGACGCTGGCGCGCTGTCAGGAATTGGGCGTGCGCTTGATCGCCTATTCTCCTTTGGAAGAAGGCTTGCTCACCGGAAAATATTCCGTCGAGAATCCGCCGCCGGGCATTCGCAGTTCGCAATATGCCGACTTGCTTAAAAGAATTCCGCCGGTGATTAAGTTGTTGCAAGAGATCGGTTTGAATTACGGCGATAAAACCATCGCGCAGGTGGCTCTGAATTGGCTGATCTGCAAAGGCGCGCTCCCGATTCCGGGCGCGAAGAATGCCGCTCAAGCCGAGCAAAATGCCGGCGGCGCAGGCTGGCAGTTATCTGCGGAAGATGTCGCCAAATTGGATGAAGCGACCGATAATATTAAAGAGTATGGGAAATAGGAAAAACCGCAACATCAGTTACTTAACTTGCACGATTTTCCCATCCGTCATTTTTTGCAAATCGTCGGTTTTCAACTCAAAGATGGCGTTGGGCGTTCCCGCCGCCGCCCAGATCGTTGGATATTGTAAGAAATCTTCGTCTAAATAAGTTTCCATCTTTTGCGCGTGACCAATCGGCGGCACGCCGCCAATGGCAAAGCCGGTGACGGCGCGCGCAAAATCCGCGTCCGCTTTGCCAATTGGCTCGCCGGCGTATGCGCTGATAAGTTTTTCGTTGACGCGATTCGCGCCGCTGGTCAAAACCAGAATAGGTTTTTGACTTGTTTTGCCCATAAAAATCAGCGACTTAACGATTTGACCAAGTTCGCAACCGGCGCGGTCGGCGGCTTCTTGCGCCGTGCGCGTGGATTCGACATGCTCGATAACCTGATAGGTATAGCCGAGCGAATTTAATAAATCTTGAATTTTTTGCGCGGAAGGGGAAAGGTGATTTGTCATCGCTCAATTATAATTGCTGAATGCCCACTCAAGCGGAGATTTACCGAACCGAAGGCGATAAGTATGAAGCTTTGGTCGCCCGAGAAGATTATCAGGGGAATATTCTCAAAGCCCTGACTGAAATTGTTGATTTACAAGATCGCCGCGCGCTGGACCTCGGAGCTGGCTCTGGACGATTGACTTGTTTGCTCGCTCCGTACACGCGTTCAATTAAGGCATTTGACCTTTCAAAAGAGATGTTGCGCGTTTGCCGTAATAAACTTTCCAAGACGAAACTGACCAATTGGCAAGTTGGGCTTGCCGACCATCGTCAACTGCCCGTTGCGAGCGCCTCCGCAGATTTGGCTGTCTCGGGCTGGAGCGTGAGTTACCTTGCCGTATGGAATCCTGATTCGTGGCGGAGCGAATTGGAAAAATGGCTGGGTGAAATGAAGCGCGTGTTAAGACCGGGCAGTTTTATCGTTCTGTTTGAATCGCTAGGCACGGGGAACGAAGAGCCGCTTCAGTTGGATCATCTCAGAGAATTTTATGGCTGGCTGGATGAAACCGGCTTTCAAAATAAAATCATCCGCACCGACTATCAATTTGCAACGCTTCAAGAAGCCGAAGAACTCACGCGCTTTTTCTTCGGCTCTGAATTAGGCGATACGGTGAAGAAAAATAATTGGACGATTTTGCCGGAATGTACCGGCGTGTGGCGGTTGAAAATCTAAGCGGAATTTAGGCTTGGATTTTGAATTTATTTTTAATCGCCATAACCAGCCCGATCAAGATCAGTAAAATAGACGCGCCTGCAAAGAGCCATTTGATTGCGATGAAACCGAAGAGCGCCCAGCCGAGCGAGGCAGGTTGGGCGGGAAAAATTGAAAGTAAAGCGACAATAGTTAAGTTTTCAAGCAAATCAAAAAGATAAGCGCCGAGCGGCAGGATGTTCCATTTGCGGATTGGGTTGCCGGTTTCAAAGCCGCGTTTGAACAGCCAAGAGATCAATAAGCTAAAAGCCAACAAATAGATAATTGGATAAATGAGATCGGCGGTCAATTCGACATTGCGATAGAAAGTACGTCCCGTCTCGCCGTATATTTCAATCATTTTGAAGAGTTTGTCTGGCGGGGCTAGGAACATTAGGTCTAAAGGCTGTTCTAAACCTGTGCCGCTTTTCATCAGACCGCCGATGAGCGGCATGAGAAAACCGACGAAGAATAGGTCTAGGATTATAAGAATTAGAACAACCCAGCCATTTGCCCGCTCGTATAACTTACTTGAAATATTTTGTAACATATTTACCTCTATTAAATAAATATTGACTTTACAAAGCCTAGGGGAATTGCACTCCCTGAGTTCTTCCGTGATCTGTTTCCAGATCGTAGCTTTCATTCTCAGCGTTTAAGGCTTCCAACACTTGTTGAGCGGCGGCATCTGCGGTGAGGCAAGTTGCGTTTTGAATTGCAGTTTCCACTTCTTGATAATACTTGACGGTCTTATCAACATGCCCTTTTTCGTGCAAGGCTAAATTTTCGATATACCGATTCCAGCTTTGAATTAATTCTGGAGAAGCGTCTGCGGGCGGATTCCAGCGTGGAAATTCAACTTCGTTTTCGTAATCAACCACGGCAGTTTCAAGGTCGCATTCTGCCTGTCCGTAGCCGCTCCACGTCCAGGTGATGCGCCAAGTGGTCAGCGCGTCAAAGGCTTGGTTCGAGTGGTACGGATCGGTTGGGCGCGAGGCGTGGATCGAATCTACGATCTCGCTTGCGGTTGAGCCGCTCACGTCGTAAAAGAGCATATCCGCATTTTCAATTGAAATTGTTGCGACAGTGGCGTCGGAAAATTCGCTTGTACTGGTGGCGCTAGCAGAAGGAGGCGGAAGGCTTTCGTTGGGGAGGATTGTCTGGCAGGCTAAACTGGCGGCGATCAGCATAATTAAAGCCGCGCGGCTTGTAATGGAAAATTTCATGGGCGCTCCCTTTGTTTTTTTATTTAATTAATGTTTCTTGATTGAGGAGCGCGTCTTCCACTCTCATTTTGTGTTGCCCGTGCATGGGCATGGCTTCCATTTCCGCCAAGCTAAAATAACCGAACGCAGTCGTTTCGTCGCTGAGACTTAATTCGCCTGAGATCAATTCCACCTCAAAACTGAGGATTAGGAAAGTCGCCTTGTTTCCATCGGGATAGATGACCAGCAAATCCGGGTTGCTATACACGCCGACTAAGCGCTTCACCCTGACTTTCAAGCCCGTTTCTTCCCAAATTTCTCGCTCGCACGCTTCGGCGGCGCTTTCTCCGGCTTCCATGCCGCCGCCGGGCAAGCACCAACGCCCGTTATCTGCGCGTTGCGTGAGCAGAACTTTTTCGCGGGTTTCGTCAAATAAAATTGCGCAACAGCCTGCGCGCAATTTTCCCTGCTTGCCGAGGCGCGGACCGTAGAGAACTTCTGTGGGCATGTTCACTCCAAATATAGGATTGATATATTCCAAAGTATAATCGTTTGAAGGAGAATTTATGAAAAACAAACCAATCCTCTTTATTACCTTACTCGTATTGGCTACGTTGGCTTGTTCGGCGGTTTCAAATATTTTAGCTACGCCAACTCCACTCCCCACGAATACGCCCGTTCCAACCAACACGCCAATTCCGACTAGCACGCCGCCCCCTTCGCCAACTCTGGCGGCTTCCCTGTTTGAAGAAACTGAATTTTCTGAAACGGGTTGCTTTGGCGGTGAATCAGAGGGAGAGAACGTAAATTACATCCCTAAAGACGGTCAATTTCAATTGGAGATAAAGACCCCTTCATGGATTGCTTGGAATTATTGCAACACTTACCTTACGCCGAACGACTTTATCTATGAAGGCGATGTGACGACGCTGGGCGGTCCCGACGAAAATGCGCTAGGGCTCATCTTCAATTATAGCGATACTTCAAAAGAATTTTACGGCTTTGTGATCAGCGCAAATGGCCGGTACGCTTTTATAAAAGACAGCGTGAATTATACCGAGACCAAATATTTAGCGGATTGGCAATCTTCATCTGCGATTCAACTTGGCAACGCCACGAACCATCTCAAAATAGAAGCGCACGGCGCCTCCTTTAAGTATTATGTCAACGGCACGGCGCTGGGCGAAATCAGCAATTCAGATTTGGGGCACGGCAGAATTGGTTTTGTCGCCAGTACGTTTGGTCAAGGCGGCGTGCAAACCGCGTTTGACAACCTCAAAGTGACTGCGCCTTAAAAGTGAATGCCCCGCAATTTGCGGGGCATTTTTTATTTAACGAAATTGCCGCTTCGTAAATCGGCGATGGTTTGTTGTATCTCTGCGGTTGTGTTCATGACGAAAGGTCCATACGGCGCGATGGGCTCTTTGAATGGCGCGCCCGCCATGAGCATAAAGCGGACTCCCGCTTCGCTCTTAACTTCGAGTTGGTCGCCATCTGCGTTGAATGTAACCATGCGGATGGATTCTACGGCTTCTCCCGAAAATTCTCCCGCGCCTTCAAAGACGTAAACGCGGACGGCATGTCCGCTGGGGATGGGGCAAATGAATCTCGAAGCGGGAGCCAACTTCACGTCCAGATAAAGAGGCGCGGCGGCGATTTCCGTCACGGGCCCGCTGGTTGCATCCATTTTTCCGGCAACGAGACGAATAGATGCGCCGTCTTTTTCCACAATAGGTATTGAAGATGATTTTATTTCTTGATAGCGCGGCGGACTCATTTTTTGCGCGGCGGGTAGGTTGACCCAAAGTTGAAAGCCGTAAATATTTCCGCCCGCGCTGCGGCGCGGCATTTCTTCGTGCAAGATTCCGCGCCCGGAAGTCATCCATTGCACATCGCCTGCGCCAATCGTGCCAGCGTTGCCCAAGCTATCGCGGTGACTGACTTCGCCGTCCAGCATGTAGGTGACGGTTTCAATGCCGCGATGCGGGTGCATGGGGAAGCCGCGCAGGGGACCTTCCATAGGGTTGTTGAATGCGAAATGGTCGAAGAGTAAGAAGGGATCGTGTTGGTTGCTGACGTGCGGACCAAAAGACCGGCGAAGCAATACGCCTGCGCCTTCGATCACTAATTTAGGTTCGATAATTTGAGAGATAGTTATATTCTTCATGCAATGCAGATGCGCTTGCGCGGGTTGATATTACGTAAGAGTATTGTAAGCGCGGAAACGCTTTACTTTTGCAGGGGCCCGATCCAGGTTTCGGCAAAGGCGAGGAATGCCGAGCTTGAGAAGATGCCGTTTTCATCTTGCGCCACTTTGATTTCGCCGAGCAGGTTTTGATTATTGAGTTTGATCGTTCCGTTTTGGCATGGGCAAATGGTGGTAGTTAGATCGTAGTGCGCTTCTCCGGCTGGGAAACCAGTCCAGATAATTTGTTTGCGATCTAACGGGTTTTTCCATTCCACCTCGATTTTTAGGTTTGGCGTTTGACAGAGGATTTGATATTCGTTTCCATTGTAGGTATGGGTGATTTGCGCTTTGCTCAATGGCAAATTATGGACCGGAATTTCTTGAAATTCTGGAAAGTGCCGAGTTAGGTTTTCGATTAAGGTGCGCGCTAGCTGAGGGTTATCGGTGAAAACCGCTCCGAGATTGATTTCTGGCGCGGTTTCTGCCAGCCAGAGAATCAGGACGCGCCCAACTCCGGACGGACTATCCGTGCAATGCCAATAGCTGGCGACGGCGATCCGTTCTTGGGTTTGGGGGTTGAATAAGGCGATGTTTGGGTTTTCGCCGCTGAAGAAAACGGGGCGTTTGGCTTCGATCATTTTTACCTGCCTGTGGGGGAATAGAATTTTTCAGAGTGGGGAATTTTAGAGAAGGCTGAATCAGCCGTCGGTTAAGAGCGGGGCGATTTTGATTTTGGAGAAGTTGTACAAGGCGAAGAGTCCGGTTGAACTGATCAGCCCGATCAATAAGCCGCCGATCCAGATGGCTTGTGGGAAGAAAGCGTCGTTGAGATAGCCGCCGAGGAGCGGCGCAAAGGTGCGCGCTAAGCCCCAGCCAAACCAATAGACGCTCATGTATCTGCCGCGTAAATGGGCGGGAGAAATATCCGCCACGTATTTGCTGGCGGTTGGCACGATGGTGAGTTCGCCGAAAGTGAGGATGATCATGCTTAATAGAAAGCCCCAAAAATCGGTCATTAGCGCCACACTGCCTACGCCGATTGCGTAAAGCAACATGCCGACGGCGACGACGGGCAAGGTGTTGTATTTGCGCGTGATGCGCGTGACGGAGAATTGAACGAAGACGCACATGAGCGCGTTGGCGGTGGGTATCCAGCCGTAGAGCGCTTCGGTGACGTTATAGTTGGTCTTGGCGTACACGGGCATGAGGACCCAGATGAGAGTTGGGGCGGTGAGTCCTAAGCCGGTGAGGAGGACGAATGCCATGTAGCTTTGATCTTTGAGGATGTGGAGGTAACTGTTTTGATTGGCGTGAGTTTCTGCGTGAGGGCGCTCTTCGGCGGCGACTTGATGCGCGTGATGCAAAGTCTCTTTGGCTAAAATAAAAAGTAGCAAGCTGTAAATGAGAAAACCGCTGGTTGCCGCATAAAAAGCGAGATTATATGAAACGGCGGCGAGAAAGCCGCCCAGCGCCGGACCAAGGGCGAACGCGGCATTGTGCGCGATGCGATTGATGGCATAACCGTCGGTGCGTTGTTCGCTGGGGAGCATATCTGCGAGCATGGCGTCCGCGCCGACTTGGTAAAGCGGGTTGGAAAGCCCAATCAGAATCATCAGCGTCATGAATTCGGCGTAGGTGTTCGCTTTCATCAGGAAGAAATAAGCGGCGCCGGTCATGGCGAGGCTGAGAACCATTACCACTTTGCGCCCAATTTTATCGGCGAGCGTGCCGGCGAGGAGCGAAGAAAATAAACCGGTGGCGGCATTTGCAGAAATCAAAGCCGCCACGGCGCTGAGCGGCAGGCTTAACTTTTCGCTGACGTAGATCAGGATGAAGGGCCAGACCATGCTTCCGCCAGCGGTGCTGATGACGATGCCCATAATCATCAGCCAATATTGGCGCGGATATTGATTGTAGAATAATTTTATTTTTGAGAACATGTTTGCAAAAAATTAGGCTCTGGCTGTGAG
This sequence comes from Anaerolineales bacterium, assembly GCA_020847355.1. Taxonomy (GTDB): domain Bacteria; phylum Chloroflexota; class Anaerolineae; order Anaerolineales; family Villigracilaceae; genus Villigracilis. The sequence continues at coordinate 27,846 of JADLCG010000149.1, forward strand.
GTGGATGCCGGCGAGCATACAGCGAACCGATCCGCCCGCCAACTCGATGGTGGGGATGCTGACCGGCAGGATTTGCGCGCTACTTTCAATGACTTTGATTTGTTCCGCTTCCAAGGCGTTGAGTCCCCGCTGAGAGATGATCAGGAGGCGGTCTTTCGCGCCGGTGAGTTCGAGGGCGTTGCCGGAAAATTCTAGGATTTGGCTACGGCTGAGGTTGATGACTTGACGTCCGCTGTGCGTGAGGCGGGCTTGAATTTCGTTTCTGCGCGCCGTGTTGGCGATTAAGTCCAAGCAAATCAGCGCGTATTCGGCGGCGACGCTCATCATTACATTGGTGTGATAGATGGCTTTGCCGCATTCGTCCATTGCGTCGAAAGCCATTGGTTCATAACCAAACGTGGTGCAGAATCTTTCCAGAATGATTGGGTCGGCGCGATTGGAGCGGCTGACGTATGCCAGGCGCTCAACATGATCAAAAACCATTGCGCCGGTGCCTTCCAGAAAGAGATCGTCATATTCCAGCCCGGAATAATCAATGACTTCTTGCACGCGGTATTCTTTTTTTAGCATTTCAATAATGTCGGCGCGGCGTTCGTTGCGGCGATTGGGCGAATACATTGGGTAGAGCGCCACGCGTCCGCCGTGATGTGTCGAGAACCAATTATTTGGGAAAACCGAATCCGGCGTGTTCTTTTCGCCGAAATCGTCAAAGACGTGAACTTTGACGCCGTGCGCGGTTAGCTCTTCGACTACTCGATCAAATTCGTCTCGCGCTTGCTGGGCAATCGTTTCGGGAGGAAGTTCGGTTTTTGCAAGTTGAAAAGCGTTGTCCGCCGCTGTTTGCGGGTTGGATCGGAATTGATGCGGGCGAATCATCACGACTGAAGCCGGGGATTGCACGTGCTGATAATTCATGGAATCTCCAAAGATATAACTCTATGGGGATTGTAACAGGGGAGCGTTAAAAGTCAAAACCTCTTTATGCGAGCGTTTGAGCTTCTTGAAGTTTAATCTGAGGATAAATAAAGCTTTCGAGAAACCAGCCGGAGCGGTGGAAAAAAATAATGAAGTTGTTTTTGGTCAAGCCGCCCTGAGAAAACTATGCAAGCGTTTAATATTTCCCGATTTCTTCCGCTAAAGGCGTAAGCAGTTCCAATTTCCAGGGTTCGACGTGCGGCGCAATTGAACAGGCGGAACTGAGGATGTATCCGCCGCCCGGTTTGCCGATTTCGATTCGTTCGCTGGCTTCGGCGATGACCTGCTCTTTTTCAGCGTATTCCAAGATCGAGACGGAGTTCATATTTCCCTTAAGAAAGAGCCGCTGACCGACTCCGTTTTTTGCATCCGCTAAATCCACGTTGCCGAGCGGGTGCGGGTCAAGCGTGTCAATTCCTTGTGTGCCGGTCTGCTCCAGCAATTCAAGGCGGTCGCCGATCTTCCCGCAAGTGTGCGTGTAAACTGGCACGCCGCACGCTTTGACCGCTTCGGTGACGCGGCGCTCATAAGGCAAAACATATTCTGCATACATTTTAGGGGAAATGAATCCGCCGCCGGCAAATGCGGAGGAGATTAATACCGCGTCTACCCCGTGCCGAGCCTGTGCCTGCGCCCAAACAATTACCGCATCTGTGAGCCGCTCTAAAAGCGCTTTGACCTTTTCTTTTTCTTTTACCAGTCCGATGATTGCGTTTTGATAGCCAATTAATTCAAGGTAATGCGTGAAGGGCGAAAAAACTTCCCCGTGAATAGAAATTTCGCCGTTGGTTTTAGCGCGGACAAAATCAATGGTATCGAAGAAATAATCTGGCGGTTCGCTTAATAAACCATCGTCTGGTTTGCCTTCCAACCAAGGGATGTGATACGTGTTCCACAGATAGCCGACAAATTGATCCACTGAGCCAATTCGTTCGGGGTCGAGCGTTTTCAAATCGGCGCGCGGCGTTAATTCCGGACGGGCAGAGTAAACGTATAAGGCGTTGTCGTCCCAAGGAATTAAGGTCACATGCCCGTTACGCCAAGTGACGACTTCGCCTTTTTTGGTTTCTTCAATTTTTTGAATTTGATTGAGGAGATCGCGCGGACGACCCGGCAGATTGATTAAAATCCCGTCAAATTGATAACGCTTTTGCATTCGCACCAACGCTTCGGCGAAACCTTCGCTGGTGAACCAAATTTCGTGCGGCTTTAGCCCGGCATTGAGAAAATAATGTCCTAATGCCAATTGAGACATGACGGGCACGCGGTCTGCCGTTGCGTGGCGCATGGCAAGCGCCGTCCGTTCGCGCCCGTTCATTGGATTTAGCCTTTGATCGCTCCAGCCGTGAGACCTTTGATGAATTCACGTGCCAGCAGAATGTATAAAATTAACAGAGGAATAGCCGCCAACGAAAGGACTGCAAGCGCGCGCGTCCAATCGGTGTGATATTGACCAAATAATAGCGAAACGCCCAGCGCAACAGTGCGCGCGCTTTCTTGACGAATGAAAACCAGCGGGAACCAGAAATCGTTCCAGATTTTGATCATGTTGAAGATGGCGACAGTCGCCAGCGCGGGGCGCATCAGCGGAAGAACAACGCGGCTGTAAACCTGCCATTCGGAGGCGCCGTCCACCTTTGCGGCGTCGAACATTTCATTAGGCAATTCTTTGATGAAAGCGGTCAATACAAAAGTGGCGATTGGCATACCCATCGCCACGTATACGGGGATGAGACTCCAGATGGTGTTTTGTAAATTCAAGGCGATGATCAAACGCATTAGGTCAATTGTCCCTAAGCGGATTGGGATCATCAAGCCGGCGATGAAAAAGACATAAAGAAAGTTGGAGACCCGCGATTTCCATTTGGCGAGGGCGTAAGCCGCCATCGAACCGATGAAGAGAATTAGCGTCAGCGAAAGAATGGTGACGATCAGCGAGTTTGTAAAATATAAGCCAAAGTGACCGGCTTTCCAAACTTCAATGTAGCCGTCCAATGTAAAGTTTTTAGGCAGTCCGAACGGGTCTGCGAAAATTTCATTTTGCGGTTTGAAGGAATTGACGATGAGCGTCCAGAGCGGAAAGAGAACAATGATCGTCCAGACGGTTAAGACGATGTAAGTTAACGCGCGGTTGAATTTAGTTCGTAACATGGCAGGCGCTCCTATTTCGTTTCGTCTGCATTACGGCGCGAAAGGTAAAGCCAGAGCAATACGCCGGACATTAAGATGATAAAAGTGATGGTGGCAATGGTTGCGCCCATGCCCATATTGGGAATACCGGTTGGGTGTTCGCCTGCGATGCCCGTGCGGTAGAAGAGCGTGGCGAGCAAGTCGGTTGAATAAGCCGGTTCGCCTTTTGCGCCTGCCATCGCATAGATCACGTCGAAGGCGTTGAAGTTATCCACAAAGGTCAGGATGGCGATAATGCCGAGCACCGGTTGAATGAGCGGAAATTTGATCTTCCAGAAAATTTCCCACTCGGAAGCGCCGTCAATGCTGGCGGCTTCGAGCAATTCTTCGGAAATGCCGGTTAGTCCGGCGAGGAACATAACGGTCGGCATACCGATCCATTGCCAAACTGAAGTTAAGGCGATGATGGGCAAGGCTAAATTTTCTCGGCCGAGCCAGGGCAAAGCCCACTGCTCCAAACCAATGCCCACTAAAACTTGATTAACCGCGCCCCAATTGGGGTTGAGGATTAAGGTCCAAAGAAAGCCAACCACCAGCACCGAAAGCGTGGTTGGGGTAAAGATCAGCGTGCGGAAGAAATTTCGGCCCTTGAAATCTGAAGATAGAAGGTTGGCAAATAATAAGCCCAAACTGTTTTGGACGATCATGTGAATTGCAAAAAAGATGCAGGTGTTCGTAACGGCGTTGAAAAATTTTTCGCGCCATAGCGGAACGGTGAATAGATCAATATAATTTTGAAAGCCAATGAATTCGGTTGGGTTGTACCCTTTCCCCGTGTAGAGACTGAGACGCAATGAGTCAAAGAGGGGACCCGCCATGAAGACGAGGTAAACCAATAGAGCTGGGAGTAGAAATAGGACCCAGGTGAGTGTGCGCTGATTTTCGGTATTTAACAATCCTGGCTTTTGATTTTTTGAAAGGTTTGCTTGACTCATCAACTTTCCTCATTCAATAAATTGGCAGGGATGGCGTGCGCCATCCCTGCCAATTATATTCTATAAACTATTTACACTTTGAAGCGGGTCCGTACCAGTCGGCGACGTCTGCGTTGAAGGCGTTCGCGGCTTCTTCAGGAGTTTTCTCGCCCTTTAACACGGAAATTACATTGTTATTGAGAGAGGTGTAAGCGTTCACTTTGTCGGTGGGCGCATCCATCAATTTTTCCCAAACGAAGCGGATATCCACGCCTTTGGCTTGCTTATTGAAGTTCATGAAGTCATTGGCGATCGGGTCGGTCAGGCTCGGAATTTCGTTGGTCATCGGGAAGAAGCCGGGGAGGTTGTTACCGATGAGCGCGGCGAATTCAGGCGTTTCCAGCCAAGCGAGGAAGGTCTTGGCGGCGTCTAAATTCTTGGAAGCGGCATTCGCGCCAATAGCGGCATCCACGTGGAAGGAAACGTAGGTGTCTTTGCCTTTGAGGGCTGGGGGATAGAACACGCCCCATTGGAAGGCGGTGGCGTCTTTCTTGATCTGACCGATGCTCCAAGAACCGTCGAAGAACATGGCGGCTTTGCCTTGCGCAAAGAGTTGTTCGGCGTCCGCATAGCTGGTGGCTTCAAAGCCGGCGGGGAGGTAGGGTTTCAAATCAGCCATTTGTTGGAACGCGGCGACGATCTCAGGATCGTTGAAACAGCGGTCGCCGTTTAAGTAAGCCATACGGCCGTCATAACCGCCGACGTCGCTGGGGAGCAATTGCATCATCACAACTTCGTTGATATCCCAGGCGTCTTTGGTGCCGTTAGCGAAAGGAGTCACGCCGGCGTCTAACAATTTCTGGGAGGCGGCCATCAAATCTTCCCATGAAGTGGGGACTTCGATGCCGTTCGCGGCGAAGAGGTCTTTGTTGTAGAAAATGCCGTGTGAAACTGCGGCAATCGGAACTGCATAAGGTTCGCCGGAGTCGGTTGCCCACGGAGCGCGCGCGCCTGCGCTGAAGGTGTCGTTGATGCCGGGGAGGTCCTTCAGCGAAGCGATGTAGCCAGCGTCAAATAATTCGCGTCCAACGCCGAAAGAGCGGACGAAGAATAAATCGGGACCAGTGCCAGTTTCCAGTTGGGAGCGGAGCGTGGCGTTGTAGTCTGGGGGGTTGGTCGGGTCAAATTTAACAGTGATGTTGGGATATTTCGCGTGGAAGGCGGTGGTGATGGCTTCCCAAGCGGCAACATCGTCTGTGCGCCAGGAACCGAGCGTGAGGGTTACGTCTTTCGGCGCGGGCGTTCCGCAGGCGGTCAAAACGAGGCTTGCCAAGATCAAAATGGAGAGAACAACGAACAATTTTTTTTGCATTTTTCTTTTCCTTTTATGATTTGAAACAATTCAAACAAACCGGCGATTGATGATTTACTTTGATTTCTTTTCTTCTACTCCTTTCTCACTGCTAATTTAAGTATCAGGATTTTTCTGCGTCCTGTCAACTTACGGTTTTAGAACGAGCGCGCGAAGCTTGTTTGGCGATAACTCATGCTGAACTTTTGTCCGCTATTTGATTTCTGAGAGTTTGTGGAATTGAAAAGCCGCGCTCGTTTCGAGGCGGTTGTTGACCGAGGCGTTCGCTCTTGAATCGATCGAAGCCTGTTCGGGCGAAGTAGTTGTGTCTTTTTCCAAAGGGGAAATAGCCGCGCTTGTTTGACGCGCAAAAAGGGCTTGAAGGGCGTAATTACAGTTCTTTCGACCAACTTGCTGATGGGTTGTTCTTTGCATGAAATCGCTTTCATAAACCTGTGAGTAGGGTAGAACCACTTAGCAACTTTGTAAATTCACTGTACAAACAAAGTCATTGTACAAACTTTCATAACAAGAGTCAACCCTTAAATGAGCGAAAAAGCATTTAGGAAAAATTGCACAAGCCGAGCGTAGGCGGTAGCTGAATCAAAAACACGTTATGAAAGAATCATAACGTGTTGAGGTTGGTGAGCGTTACTTTATCTGCGGTCTCTTCCGCCGCCGCGCCGATCTCGATCGCCGCCACGGTTGAAGCCGCCTTTATCCCCATTGCGCCCGCCGTTGCGATTGCCGCCGCCTCGTCCGCCTTTATCTTTTTCTTTGGCTTCTTCGGCAGTCCAGCCTTCGAGAACTGCCTGACGTGACAAACGCACCTTGCCTTGCGGATCAACATCCGTCACCATGACGGTCAATTCATCGCCCAGCGCGCAAACATCTTCCACTTTTTCAACGCGCTCGCTGGCAAGTTGGGAAATGTGTACGAGTCCGTCCATGCCCGGCAAAATATTGACAAACGCGCCAAAGGCTTCAATGCGCACCACTTTGCCCGTGTAAATATTTCCAACTACGGCGCTTTCGCCAAGCCCTTCAATGCGTTCTTGCGCGATCTTTGCGCCAACGCCATCAACGGAGGCAATATACACTGTGCCGTCATCTTGAATGTCAATCGTTGCGCCAGTTTCTTCTTGCAAAGCGCGGATGTTTTTACCGCCGGGTCCGATCAATGCGCCAATTTTATCTACAGGAATTTTCACAGTGATAATGCGTGGAGCGTGTGGTTTTAATTCAGGGCGCGCTTGCGGAAGCACGGCTAACATTTTTTCCATAATTTCCATGCGGGCGCTATGCGCTTGCGCTAAGGCTTCTTTCATCATTTGCGCGCTCAAGCCGGAAATTTTTATATCCATTTGCAAAGCGGTGATGCCTGCCGCTGTGCCAGCTACTTTGAAATCCATATCGCCTAAATGATCTTCAGTGCCTTGAATATCGGTCAAAATTTGGTAGCGACCATCCGTCCCTGTGATCAATCCCATAGCGATGCCAGCCACAGGCGCTTTGATCGGCACGCCTGCATCCATCAGCGCCAATGTGGAGCCGCATACCGAGCCCATTGACGTAGAGCCGTTTGAGGATAAAGCTTCAGAGACGACGCGAATGGCATACGGGAATGATTCTTCGGCTGGGATGACGGGTTCTAGCGCTCGTTCTGCTAACGCCCCATGCCCGACCTCGCGCCTGCTCTGCCCACGCAGGGGTTTTGCCTCGCCCGTAGAAAAAGGCGGGAAGTTATAGTGGTGCATGTAGCGTTTGGTTTTGATCGGGGATAAGTTATCTAGCTCTTGCGCTTCGCCTAAAGTGGCTAAGGTTGCAAAAGATAAAATTTGAGTCTCGCCGCGAGTGAATAAACCTGTGCCATGCGCGCGCGGGGATACGCCAACATCGCACCAGATCGGGCGAATTTGAGTCGGCGTTCGTCCATCCGGGCGTTTGCCGGCGCTGAGGATTCTTTCACGGACGACATCCATCTCAGCCAATTCAAAAGCTTCTCGGAATGAAGCAACTGTCAGGTAGGCTGAAGCGTCTGCCCCGGCAGGAACAGTGCACAACTCGGCTTCGGCTTCTTCTTTGATTTTCGCCATGCCGGTATAGAATTCCACTTTGGAAAGCGGTTTATCCAGCAATTCATTCATCAAGCCGCTCACGCGCTCGAAAACTTTTTGCTTAACTTCATCGGTTGGGATGTAAAGCTTAACTTCGCGCTTGGGTTTGCCGATTTCTTTGGCAATTTGATTTTGTAATTCAACAATGGGTTGAATGGATTGATGACCTAAATCCAAAGCCTGCGCCATCACGTCTTCTGGAATTTCATTGGCGCCACATTCCACCATGAGGATGGCGTCTTTTGTGCCAGCCAGCCTTAAATCTAAATCTGAAATTTCCATTTCAGCGAAAGTTGGGTTGACGACGAATTCGCCATTCACGCGCCCGATACGCACCGCGCCCACTGGACCGCCCCACGGAATATCTGAAATCATAATCGCGGTAGAGGCGGCATTGATCGCTAAAATATCCAGCGGATTGA
>JADLCG010000150.1 GCA_020847355.1 Anaerolineales bacterium
TGAGTCAATTCAAAGATACGTTTGGATTTTTGGTAGGCGAAAAATTTACTTGGAAATAATATGACAAACGATACAAAACAAAAAGTCCGTGAGTTTTACGATGAGATCGGCTGGCAACAAGCGGAGGGCGGGTTATATCAAAACGCCCGCTATGATGATTTACGCCCTGTCGTGAAGGATTATGTCCATGATACACGAATGCGCGTCAAGCGCGGAATTGAGCCAACGGGTAAGTTTATGTTGGATGCAGGCTCGGGACCCGTGCAATATGACGAATACCTGACCTATTCACAAGGCTATCAAAAACGAGTTTGCTTTGATATTTCTATTCAAGCCCTGCGCGAAGCGCGTAAACGCATTGGCGATCATGGTCTCTTTGTGGTGGGCGATATTGCCAATCTTCCGTTCAAGCCAAACGCTTTCGATGGAATTGTTTCGATGCACACCATTCATCACTTGCCGCCCACAGAACATAAACGCGCATATCTCGAATTGTTCCGCGTTTTAGGCGTAGGGAAACGCGCCGCAATTGTAAATGGTTGGACCAATCCCGCGCTCGTGGGCTGGTTGGATAAACTCATTATCTTTTCACATCGTCTGCGCCGTTTCCTGCGCGGCAAACCGTTGCGCGCACAACCGCATGATAAAAAAGCGACGTATGTGAAAAAGACGAATGCGCGCTGGCTCCGCCATGAAATTGGCAAAGAGATTCCGTTTGAAATTGTCGCTTGGCGTTCGGCAAGTACGTTGACCATGCGCACCGTCATTCACGAAAAATTTGGCGGCAAAGCCCTGCTCCGCTGGTTGTATAAAATGGAGGAGAAATACCCAAAGTTCTTTGGCGAGAACGGGCAATATCCGTTGATCATTCTCAAAAAATAATATGCCAAGATTCACCGATCAAAAGTATCTTACGCAAGATCAATATAAAGATTCGTCAAATTTGGATGCGCGCATTGCGCTTCATCAAAACTATAGCGTCAATCCGCAAAGCTGGTCTCGCTGGGTTTTTGAGACGCTCCTTCAAGCCCCCGCCACGGCAAATGTTTTAGAATTGGGATGCGGAACTGGCACGCTGTGGAAGGAATGCGCGGATCAAATCCCTGCCGGCTGGAACATCACCCTCACCGATCTTTCCGACGGGATGCTTGATTCGGCTTGGAAAAACTTGGTCGTAACGGGACGCAACTTCAAGTTTGAAAAAGTGGACGCGCAAACGCTTCCCTATCCAGATAAAAGCTTCGACCTCGTCATTGCTAATCATATGCTCTATCATGTGCCGGATAGAGTCAAAGCGTTGAATGAAATTCAGCGCGTTCTGAAAGACGACGGAACTTTGATCGCAACCACCGTTGGCGAGAAACACATGCAGGAAATGTACGGCTGGCTCAAGCAAGTTAATCTCAACCGCCGCGCCGATATGTTTGATAATCCGTTTTTGTTGGAAAACGGCGCCGCTGAAATTAAGCGGACGTTTTCACGAGTTGAGAAAACGCAATATGTAGATAATTTAGAAATAACAAAAGTAGAACCAATTATTAATTACATTCGCTCTTCGATTGGCGCGGAAGATATTTCAGAAGAACTCTTGAACTCGGTTGAAAAAGAATTGACCGCCTACCTTGAGCAACATAAAAAAATAATCATCACCAAAGACTCTGGCATGTTCAGGGCAATGAAATAGGAGAATATATGGACTGGAAAAATCAAGTCGTACTCGTCACGGGCGGCACGGGCTCTTTTGGTAAAAAATTCACGCAGACTTTGCTGGCTGAAAAACAACCGAAGAAAATTATCATCTTCAGCCGCGATGAGTTGAAACAGCACGAAATGCAAGTTGGCGGGTTCAATCATCCCTCCCTGCGCTATTTCATCGGCGATGTGCGCGACCGCGAAAGACTCGAACGCGCTTTGCATGGCGTGGATATTGTCGTCCATGCGGCGGCGCTGAAGCAAGTGCCGGCTTGCGAGTATAACCCCATGGAAGCCATCAAAACCAATATTATGGGAACAGCCAATGTGGCGGAAGCCGCCATAGACGCGGGCGTGAAAAAAGTTTTGATGGTCAGCACGGATAAAGCCGTCAGCCCGGCAAATTTGTATGGAGCCACAAAACTGGCGGGGGAGAAGTTGACGATTCAAAGCAACGCCTATGCCGGGGGACCAGCAACCAGATTATCGTGCGTCAGATACGGAAATGTCGTTGGCTCACGCGGCTCGATTGTCCCACTCTTTTTGAATCAACGCGCAGGCGGCAAAATCACCGTCACTGATGAGCGCATGACGCGCTTTTGGCTTTCGCTGGATCAAGGCGTGCGTTTCGTCATTGATTGCATTGAGCAAATGGAAGGCGGCGAAGTTTTTGTCCCAAAAATTCCGAGTACAAAAGTGATTGACCTTGCGAAAGCGATTGCGCCGGAAGCCGAGATTAATATCATCGGCATTCGCCCGGGCGAAAAACTGCACGAGATGTTAATTTCCGAAGATGAAGCTCGCCACACCGTAGAACTTGATAAAATGTTTGTAGTGCAACCCGCCGAAGCCACTTGGTTTGGATATTCATGGAAGGATAAAGGCAAAGCCCTCAAAGAAGGCTTTTCTTATTCCAGCGATAACAATAGCGAATGGCTCGACGTGGAAGGCATCAAAAAATATATTGCCCCCTTTGAAAAACTTTTTAAGCAGGGCAAACTCGAGGGATAAATTATGGCGCGAATCTTAATCACCGGCGCAAGCGGATTGCTTGGCATTAACCTTGCCAGCGAGGCGCTGAATCAGCATGATATTATTTGCGTGGATCGTAGCAAGTTGGTCAGCGCTCCGTTTCAAATTGTGCAAGAAGACCTCAGTGATTTAACTTCCATCCCCAACTTGTTAGACGCAGTGCGCCCGGCTTGGTTAATCAATTGCGCGGCGCTGGCGGATATTGACCAGTGCGAAGATTATCCCGACCGCGCCAAATTATTGAATACCGATATGCCGCTGGAATTTGCCAAAGCCTGTAAAAAACGCGGCATTTCTATGGCGCATATTTCTACCGATGCGGTTTTTGACGGACAAAAAGACGGATTTTACACCGAGCAAGATACGCCCAACCCAATGAATGTGTATGCCAAAACGAAATTGGACAGCGAGCAAGCTGTGGCGGCGGAAAATCCCAGCGCGATTATTGCGCGCGTCAATTTTTATGGCTGGAGCTTGAGCGGCAGAAGAAGTTTGGCTGAATTTTTTTACAATAACCTGAGCGAGCAAAAAAGCATGAGCGGCTTTACCGACGCCATCTTCTGCCCCATGCTGGTCAATCACACTGCGCGGACTTTGCTCAAAATGTTAACCCGCGGGCTAACCGGCTTATATCATTTGGTGGGTCCGCAATCCATGAGCAAATATCAGTTTGGCGTTGAAATCGCCCGCAAGTTTGGCTTGCGCGAGAGCGGCATTTCCCCGCGCTCTATTCACACTTCGAATCTTTCCGCCAAGCGTTCTAACAATTTATCCCTAAGTACCAGCAAGTTATCCACAGTTTTGGGCGAACCTCTCCCTGAGTTCTCCGCAGGTTTGGATGAGTTCTACACACAATTTCAGCAAGGTTATCCACAGAAAATCCGCAGTTATCAACAAGCCTAGGCTAGGTTTTCCACAATTTTTCAGGAAACAGAGCCAA
>JADLCG010000151.1 GCA_020847355.1 Anaerolineales bacterium
CAAATGGCGGAGATGATGAAAGGCAGTGAAGATCTGCTTTCGGCGCAAGCCGCCAAAATGCTGGGTCAGGACGATCCCTTCTCAAAAGCGATGATCGAGAATCAACTCAAAAATATGGATAAACAATTTGACGCGCTTTTACAACAAGGCATTCCCGAAGACATGCGCGCCTATTTAGGCATGATGGGCTTCAAAGTGGTGATCAATTATCATGGTGAGATTATTCGCGTGGAGCAACCCGGCGCAGTAGGGGATGAAGAGTAAACCCTGCCGCAAAATAAAAGAGAGTTTGCCAGATGGCAAACTCTCTTTTTGATTACTTGGCTTCTTCGGCTTCGCGTTTGGCTTTTAGCCAGCCGTTCAAACTGTATTTGACAATCCGTTCGTTGCCGCTGAATAATTTTTTCAAGTTGGGGCGCAGCGCCCAAATCAATAATATTTCCGCGCCGATGCCGAACCAAACGTACACCCAGGGCATTAATCCCATAGAAGCGCGGATGTAAAAAACAATAATCGCAAATAGCGCGACTGCCATCGTCGTGACGGAAGCGATGCCGACTGTGAAAAAGGTCAACATGCCGAGGGGGAGGATGATCAAAAGCGCGCCGGGCCAAATCCCAATGGCGCCGCCCACCGATGGCGCACCGCCGGCGCCGCCGCGTAAACGAATTTTTCCGTTTGCATCGCGTTCGGCTAAAAAGATCGAATAGTTGTGACCTAAAATCGCCGCCAACCCGGCAAGTACGTGCACGCCATACGCATCAGGGGAAACCCAGCGCGCAATTAACATGCCTACTGCGCCTTTGGCAATATCCAGCATGGCGGTTCCAAAGCCAGCCCAAAAGCCAGCCGCGCGCATGGCGTTCGTCCCGCCGGTGCGCCCGCTTTCTACTTCTCGAATATCTTTGCCGGTTTTTAATTTAACGATCAGCAAACCAAATGGGATCGAGCCGATCACATAAGAAAGTAGCGTAAGCGCGGCATAAATAACAAGTTGCATTGAAACTCCTTTAAGTTGAATCTAACCTTAAGAACACAATAAGTAGAAGTTGGTTTCTTATCCAGCGTGGCTTCAAGGCTTTATGTAATCGTTCTTGCCTAAGCTGAATTATTTGAAAAGAAGCGCTGAAACCCACGCCAGACCAAGCGCAATCAAAGGGCTGAGAATGGCGCGGCGCATGGGAATATTCTCGGTGGTGATTCTGGCGGAGAGCATGGTGAGCGCGTAGAGCGGACCGGTGATAGCGAGGCTGAATTGTATCGGCGTGAGGGGCCAATAATGCAAGCCTGCGCCGATTTGCGCGCAAACTAAACCAATGCCAACTGCCCACGGAAAATCCCAACGGTCTTTTCCATCCAAATGCAAAATGCGTAAGCTAATGATCCCAGCCGCGAAGAATAAAATCGGCGTTAATAAAAACATGCGCATCCCCGAAACTTTGAGGGCGATGCTGATGATTACGAATAAAGCATAAGCCAGCGCGGTGAGTCCGGCGCGGGCAAAAGCGTAGCTTGGGGCGGAAGGATCAATCGTTATATACTCTGCGAGGTAAACGCAGACGAGAATAAACGCCACCACGAAAAAGCCGCCCCACCAGATTAACCCATTCGGGAGCAAAGCCAGCGGACCGCCCAGCGCTAAAGTCGTCAAAGTTGGCAGGATCAGGTGATCTATATTTGGCTTTTTGCCTAAAGCCGGGTGACTGCGCGTCAGCGAATCCATGCCGCTGAAAGCGAGCGTCGCCGCAAGGACAGACATGGCGGAACTGAGGGTGAGCGGATATGCAAAATAGAAACCGGGCAAACTCAAACTGAGCGTGAGGCGCGGAGTCTGTACAATGCGGGTGAAGGCGTAGGTCAACAAGATCGAGGCAATCAAAATCCCCACGCGATCTGAGTTCGGTAAATAGGAGCGAGGCGCTTGCATGTTGAGATTGTACCCTGTGGCGCGGTGGGAAATCAAGCGGTATGGTAGAATCAACAGGTTATGGAACGCACAAATATTGAAGGCATTCCGCCGCCGCCTAGAATTATCAACTCATTGAAAGCCGGTTTTGACGCGATCGCGACGCATGTTTCCGCAATTCTTCTGCCGTTTTTGCTAAATTTATTTTTTTGGCTGGGTCCGCGCTTGCGTTTGGAGACTTTGTTCAATGCGCTCAAAGCGGATGCGGTTTCCGCTTGGCAGACGATTGGTATTCCATCCGCCGATATCCAAACCATGCTGGGCTTGTACGAAAAAATCATCCCCAATTTCAATTTGTTTTGGACTTTGCGAACTTTTCCGATCGGCATTTTTGGCTTGAAAGCGCTGCCCTTGTCGTTGGTTGGCATGTTGACTCAAAAAGTTGAAGGCGCTACGCCTTTAGGTTTGCCGCTTGAATTACAGGCGACTGGCTTAGACCTTTTGCTTTGGTATCTTCTCTTGACTTTTGTGGGTTGGCTGGGCGGCGGGCTGTATTTTTATCTGGTCGCCAAAGCTACTTTTGCAAATTCAACTGATACGCAAGTCAGCTTGTTACGCGCGTTATTCCAAACGATTTTACTCTCCATCGTGTGGAATTTTCTTTCAATTGTAATTGGCATTCCCGTTCGTTTAATTTTAGGCGGTATCTTGCAAGTGACCGGCGATTTTGGAACGCTCGTTATTTTGCTGTTGAGTTTCTTTGCAATGTGGGTGGTTGTGCCATTCTTCTTCTGGCCGCACGGCATCTTTGTTAAAAATCAAAACTTCCTCGTCGCGGCATGGAGCAGTTTACAAATGACCCGCTTCACGTTGCCGACCAGCAGTTTGTTCGTGCTTTCCGTTTTGATGCTAAGTTTTGGGTTAAGCTACTTATGGAATGTTCCGCCGGAAAATTCATGGATGACATTGTTCGGCATTTTCGGACATGCGTTTGTGACGACCGGCTTACTTTCGGCGAGCTTTATTTATTATCGGGATATGAGCGCTTGGTTGCAAAAAGTTTTAGAACAAGTCCGCTCCGCCGCTCCCCGTCAGACGGTTTAAATTTCATTGAGCTAATTCTCTGGTAAATATTGGAGGTCCGCGTGACTGAAAAAGAAAAGAAAATTAATTATGACGTTGGCGCAATTCAAGCGCTGGAAGGGATCGAGCACGTTCGTAAACGTCCGGGCATGTATGTGGGCGGTACGGATATCAAAGCCCTGCATCACCTTGTTTATGAAATTGTAGATAACGCGGTGGATGAAGCCTTGGCGGGCTTTTGTACCGCCATTAATATTACGATCCATGCGGATAGTAGCGTGACCGTTGAAGATAATGGGCGCGGTATTCCGGTAGGTCCCCACCCCACGAAAAAAGATTCCAAAGGCAAGCCGATGGAAACAGTGGACGTGGTGATGACTGTCATCGGCGCCGGCGGTAAATTTGGCGGCGGCGGGTATAAAGTCTCCGGCGGTTTACATGGCGTAGGCGTGAGCGCCGTCAACGCGCTTTCTGAATGGATGACTACCGAAATCAAGCGCGATGGCAAACTGTGGCGGCAGGAATATAAGCGCGGCGTGCCGCAAGGCGCAATCAAGCAAGTGGGCAAAGCGGAAAAAGGCGAAAGCGGCACGAAACAGACTTTTAAGTTTGACAAACAAATCTTCACCGAAGATTTGGACTTTCGCTTTGAGACGCTCGTCCAGCGCTTCCGCGAGATGTCCTTTGTTACGCGCGGCGTGACCATCAAATTTGTGGATGAACGCGCCAATCGCGAGATGACTTTCTACTTTGAAGGCGGTCTGACTTCTTTTGTGCGTTATTTGAATCGCAACCGTGAAAATTTACATCCGGTTGTGTATGTTGAAAAAGAAATTGAGAATATCGGCATTGAAGCCGCGATTCAATATACTGATTCTTATACTGAATCGGTATATTCATTCGCTAACACGATCAACACCGTTGACGGCGGCACGCACCTCACCGGCTTGCGCTCTTCCTTAACTCGCGTGATTAATGACTACGCCCGCAAAAACGGCTTGCTCAAAGACGCCGACCCGAACTTCTCCGGCGACGATACCCGCGAAGGTTTAACTGCAATCGTTTCGATCAAACACCCTGAGCCGCAGTTTGAATCGCAGACCAAAGTTAAATTGATGAACCCTGAAGCGCAAACCTATGTGACTCAGGCGGTGGGCGATGTCTTCGGCACATTTTTGGAAGAAAATCCGCAAGCGGCGAAAGCGATCATTGCCAAGTGTCTCACTTCTGCGCGCGCGCGCGATGCCGCCCGAAAAGCCCGCGATTTGGTCATCCGCAAATCCGCGCTTGAATCGCTCACGCTCCCCGGCAAATTGGCGGATTGCTCGGAAAGAGACACATCGAAAACAGAACTATATATCGTGGAAGGCGATTCGGCTGGCGGTTCTGCCAAACAGGGACGCGACCGTCACTTTCAAGCGATTCTTCCGTTACGCGGAAAGATCCTCAACACTGAGCGAGCGCGCCTCGATAAAATTTTAGGTAACAACGAAGTCAAAGCTTTGATCTCAGCTTTAGGCACCGGCATTGGCGATAACTTTGATCTTGAAGGTTTGCGTTATGGACGCGTCATCATTATGACCGACGCGGACGTGGACGGCAGTCACATCCGCACTTTGTTGCTGACTTTCTTCTTCCGCTATATGCCGCAATTGTTTGAAGGCGGTCATTTGTATATCGCTCAACCGCCTTTGTATCGCATTGCTTATAAGAACCAAGTCCGCTATGTGTATAGCGATAAAGAGAAAGATAAGGCTTTGAAAGAAGTCGGCGAGAAAGCCAACTTACAGCGTTATAAAGGCTTGGGCGAAATGAATCCCGATCAGTTGTGGGAGACGACGATGAATCCCGCTAACCGTACGCTCCTGCTCGTCACAGTGGAAGACGCCGCCGAAGCTGACCGCACTTTTGATATGCTCATGGGCGATGCCGTAGACCCGCGTAAGAAGTTCATTCAAACCCACGCCAAAAGCGTGAGAAATTTGGATATTTAGCTATAAAAAATCCGCTGAGAAATCAGCGGATTTTTTTATAATTATGAATTACAGCCCAGCGGCTTTTTTCAGCGCGGCGGCTTTATCAGTTTGTTCCCAGGGGAATTGAATGTCATCGCGGCCGAAGTGACCGTACGCGGCGGTCTTGCGATAGATGGGTTTGCGTAAGCCCAAATCGCGGATGATCGCTCCCGGGCGCAGATCAAAATGTTCGTTGATCAATGCGGCGATTTTTTCATCTGCAATTTTGGCAGTGCCAAACGTTTCCACGTTGACCGAAAGCGGGCGGGCTACGCCAATCGCGTAAGCCACTTGCACTTCCACGCGATCCGCCAAACCAGCCGCCACTACGTTCTTAGCCACATAGCGCGCGGCATACGCGGCAGAGCGATCCACTTTCGTGGGGTCTTTTCCGGAGAAAGCGCCGCCGCCGTGACGACCCATGCCGCCATAAGTATCAACGATGATCTTGCGTCCGGTTACGCCGGCGTCGCCCATCGGGCCGCCCACCACGAAACGACCGGTGGGGTTCACATAAACTTTCAGATTTTTATCCACCAAATTTTCCGGCAGAGTCTTCATGATCAACTCTTCGGTGACGATTTCGGTAATTTCATTTTGCGAAACTTCCGGCGCGTGTTGCGTGGAAATTAAGACCGTATCCACGCGCACGGGCTTGCCTTGGGAATATTCAATCGTCACTTGGCTTTTCGCATCGGGGCGGAGCCACTTGATCGCGCCGCTCTTGCGGAGTTCGCTTTGCTTGCGGGTGAGTTTGTGCGCCAAGTAGATGGGCAAAGGCATCAAAGTATCGGTTTCGTTACAAGCGTAACCAAACATCATGCCCTGATCGCCCGCGCCGACGGCTTCCACTTCGGCTTCGGTCATTGCGCCATTTTTGGATTCAAGCGCCTGATCTACGCCCATGGCAATATCGCCGGATTGTTTCGCAATCGCCACCAGCACGCCGCAGGAATTTCCGTCAAAGCCTTTATCGCTGGAGTCGTAGCCGATTTCAGCGACAGTTTTACGCACCAATTCATCATAGTTGAATTGAGCGTTGGTGGTAATTTCGCCCAGCAACATTACATAGCCGGTTTTCACGGCGGTTTCGCAAGCCACGCGCGAGCGCGGGTCTTGCTCCAAACAAGCGTCCAAGACTGCGTCTGAAACTTGATCGCAAATCTTATCGGGGTGGCCTTCAGTCACCGATTCTGATGTGAACATCAACTTGGGCGAAGACATAAAAGTATTACTCATTGGTTTGTATTTCTCCTTAAGAAAATAAAATTGCCCATTCAACACGCGAAAGGGCAATCTGCATTTGCGGTCTACCCTCTCATCTCCCAGAAGCCTATCTGTCGGATTTGGCACCATATTCAATTTACATTGACTGGTTGTCGAGACATCGCAGGGCCGTTCCCTCCGTCTCTCTGGATAAGAGCGCCGTATTAGGGCTATTGATTTGTGCCGCGAAGTGTACCATAGCGATTTATATGCGTAAAGATGAAAACCGCTTCTCGCTTAACTGAAAGTTGGCGCGGCGTTAATTGCTTTCTACGCACCGAAAGCCGATCTTCACCGAACTCTTTCCATAATAGGCTTCTTCATTCGGCAGGGCGGATGAATCCGGGCCGACTTCATACCCGCGATTTGAAACGC
The DNA here is from genome assembly GCA_020847355.1 of Anaerolineales bacterium. Lineage (GTDB taxonomy): Bacteria > Chloroflexota > Anaerolineae > Anaerolineales > Villigracilaceae > Villigracilis. The sequence goes on from JADLCG010000151.1 coordinate 6,646, forward strand.
GCATACTGATTAGATCGTCTTGATAGCCGCCGCCGCGAATCGCGCGCAAAAAGTTGATGCCGCCATTTTCAGGTCCCTGCGGATTTTCAGCGGGGGAGTTGGCGTAGTAATTTCCCTGATAATAATCTGCCACCCATTCCCAAACATTGCCGCCTAAATCCAGCGCCCCAAACGGACTCATCCCAGCTGGATAAGAACCCACGCGGGAAGTGTCGCCTAAGGTGTTGTTGGCGTTCGCATAAAGCTCATTGGGCGGCTCGTTGCCCCAAGGATAATTATTCAAAGTATCGCCGCGCGCGGCGCGTTCCCATTCCGCTTCGGTGGGCAATCTTCTGCCTGCCCAATGACAATAAGCGTTCGCGTCAAACCAAGCCACGTACACAACCGGATAATCTTTATATTCCGCATTTCCAAAATAATCCCCGCGATTATCTGAATTGAGTTTGACGGGCAACCTGCACGCGCCGGCGCTGACGCATAGCCCATACATGCCGTTGGTCACTTCCACTTGATCCACCCAAAACGAATTGAGTTGAACGTGATGCGCGGGCAATTCGTCATTCTCCAGCAAAATGTCCAATCCGCCCATGTAAACGCTTCCGGCTGGAACGAGCAGTTGAGTCATCCCATCTGTCGCGGAGATTTTTGAAGGGAATGGCGTGAGCGAAGGGACCAGCGTGAAGGTGGGCATTTCAGTTGGAACGCGCAGGGTTGCAGTTGCGGTGTTTTCAATCGCCGCTTGTGTTGCGGTGGAAGTTGCAACAATGGGCGTGGCGCTCGCCTGCGCATTGCAAGCGGCTAGAATGATAGCGAGCAAAGAAAATATATATTTTTTCATGTGATTTTTTATGCAGTTATGGAACTAGTTGCAAGGCTTGATTAGCCTGATCTTCAAAGAAGTTGGGATTGATAGAAGCGGCTTTTTGCCAGGCTTTTTTCGCGCCGCTGTAATCGCCCTGACGATATAACCCATAGCCATACCAAAGCCAAGCCTCTTCAGACATATCCGTCACGCTTCGCGCATAATCGGTCAGCGCGAGCAGATCTGCGTTGCGGTTGGAATGAAAGTATGCGAGGAAGGGACCAAATTGATAGCGGAACATGCGTAACGGCAAGCCGATCTCGCGGGCTTTGTCGTAAGCGAGCGCGGCTTCTTCGTAGCGATCAAAATAGACGAGATTACTGCCATAGTTGAACCAGGCGAATGCGTCCGCTGGGTTTTGGGCGGTGATTGTTTGGGACGAATCCAGCGCCAATTGCCGATTCTGATTCGGGTCCCAGTTTGCGCCGAGCAGGGTTTTAACTTCATCTTCATATTGTGGGAAATAAATCACCATGTATAAATTGTTGAAGGCGTACCAATCCTGCTCAAGTTTGGCGTAGGCGATTTTCAAATCCGCGCCATGATAAGAATCTTGAATGGTGAATTCTTGCGTTGTGTCGTCGTAGCCGGTGAGCAGAAGATAATGCGCCGCCCACAGATCGTCGGTGGGTCCGAGCGCGTCATTCGGGTCAAGCGCGGTGACGCTTTCCACAATGACGGGGTAATTTGCCGCGAGCAATCTTTTGAGCGTTTCAAGCGTGCCGCCCACGCGATATTCTAAATTGAGCCAGCCCGCTTGCGTGCGGACGTAATAACGCAGTTCTTCCGGGTTGACGTTGCGATCTTGCAAAATAGGTTTGACGACGTTGGCAATATCCGCCTGACTGCCTTCCCAGCCGTAAATGTGTAACGCCATCGAAAGCACGGCAGGCCCGCAATTATTGGGCGTTTGTTTTTCAAACGGCGGCGAAGCGATCGAAGCTTGCGGCGGCAAAGGCGGGAGCGTGGCAGTGGGCGTGACAGACGGCGTGAGCGGCAAGGGCGTGGGTGTGTGAGTTGGATTTGGCGTGGCGGTCAGCGGTTGCGCGGTGACTGGAAAGGCCGTGGGCGCCGGACCAAGCGGATGAATCACGTTCTTGGTGTAGATAAAAAATTTTTCTATGCGCCATTCGAGCCGCGAATGGAAGTATGGAATTTGATACAACAAGACGGCTGACAGAATTATGCCTGCCAGCCCAAATAAAATGTTTCTAACGCGAGTGGACATGCTTAAAAGTGTACCATGCGTTGATAAAAGGAATTTAAGCGGAACTAAGGTTCAATGCCCAAGTAATTTGAGCGCGGCTTGAATGGCTGGGTCGGTTTCAAAGGTGAAGGTATCCCAATCCGCGTAGGCGAGCACGTCCGGCACAATGCCGGTTAATTCCCAATTTTCTTGAGCGTGAAGCGGCTTGAAAGTTTCCTCGGCAATCCATAAAGTTGAGCCGTCCGCAAAGGAATACGAATACAAGACTTCCACGTTGCCGAGGCTCGGCTCGCCGACAATTTTTGCGCGACCCATATCGCGGAGTACGCCTGAAAAAATTTCTCCGTAGCTAACCGTCTCTTCACCGACTAAAACGATCAACGGCACGCTTTGCGAATTATAGATTGGGTCGGCGCTAACTTCCAGCGGGTGAGATTCTGTGCGGCTGGCGTAATGTCCCAGCGTGCCGTTGGTGAAGTGCGCCAGAATCGGCGTCACCACTGCGCTACTCCCGCCGCTGTTGATTCGGTTGTCCAAGATCAAACCGTCTAATTCGCCAAATTCATTTAATGCGCCGGCTACCTGCGCGGGAATTGAATCGTCAAAAAAAGTGGGTAAGGAAAGATAGCCGATCTTTGAACCGTCGGCAGTTTGAACCAATTGCGCTTCCACCTTTAACTGCGAGTGAATCTTCTGCCGTAGTAGCGTCACTTCGCGTGGCGCTTCTCCAGGCGATTGGACGGTTAAAACCACCGCCGTACATTCCCTGCCTAAGATAATTTGAGATTGATCTTTGCCGTCTTTGATTACCGGCAAACCATCCGCCGCCAAAATGCTATCGTGAACTTTGAGCCCGCTATGTTCGGCGGGCGAATTGGGATACACGGAAAGGATTGAAACGCGATTCTTATCCGGCATGGGTTGAATATAAATGCCCACGCCGACATATTCTGTTTTTCCGGCAAATTCTGCGTTCCATTCGGCTACATCCGCTGGCGATAGAAATTGCGAATGTTCGTCGCCTAAATCGTAGATCATCTGTTGGATGGCGGCGTAAAAATCCGCCGTGTTTACGCCCGCCTCAATTTGTTGGCGATATTTTTGAGTCAGCGCCGCCCAATCCTTGCCGTTGAAATCGGGATAGACGTAAACTTGATTGACCGTATTGACCACGTTCTCAAAAACGTCTTTTTGTAAGTCGCTGGAAATTTCAGGGTTGACCGCCGTAACTGGAGTCGGCGTGGCGAGCAGAGCCGCCGCAGGCATTGTGGCTAACGGCATCCCCGCGCACTGTTCGGGAATATAAATGGATGCGGTCGCGTTGGGTGTGAGCGTAATTGGAATTGGCGTAGGCGTGGATTGCGGGTTGAAAGCGTTCGTTACAAAATTACAAGCCAGCGACGCGCATAAAATTATTCCAATCAGCGCGCGTTTCAAATTCGGTTTTAAGTTCATGGGCAATCCTATCGTTTTTCAAAGAGATCGTTCAACGGTTTGAGTTCGGCGATTGGCAAGGCTAAATTTTTGACTCGCGTGCGTTCATATTGATAAGTGCGCGAATGGCTGGCGAGCGGTTTGGCTTTTTGCGCGAACTCCACATAGGGGCTGTAGCCTGTAAAAAATAAATCCAAGCCATAAACCCAAAGGTTATGCCATGCCTCAGGCGCGATGACATACGCTTCTTCGAGCGCTTCGCAATAGATTCCAATGCGCGCGTTGGGGATTTGACGCACATGCACAGCCGCGATTGAATAAAAAGTATTTGTGACGTTAACCTTAGCTTTGGGCGGCAGGCTGAGGATTTCGCGCCGCATTTCCCGCGCTGAAGCCTGCCCGCAGATTTCGATCAGCAGTTCTTCCTCTGATTCAGATTTCAGCGCCAGCCTGCCCAGCGGATTCCAGTGCGTTGGCTTGCGCCATTGACCGGGCAGAACATGCGCCAAATAATGCGGCTGATTTTTGGCGAGCGCTTTCTTTAGATCCGTTTGCGAAGCCGTCACCAGCGCGGCGAGAAACGCAAAGATATATAGATCGTTACGCTTATGACCTGCGCGGGCATGTTGATCGGAAGGGACCAACGCCGAAGCGCTCAATAACGCGGCGGGGTTGTTTCTTAATGCTAAAACTTGCTCTCGGCGCGAAATCAAATAAGACCTGAGATCGCATCTCTGACCGTTCAATGAAACGGCATAGCGTTCTGCGGCGCTGAATGGAGCGGTTGGATGCACTTCAAAAGGAATATCAAGTTGCGAAAGATGCCGCCGAAACGCCAATTCTACGGCGGTATTGGCGATGGCGCGCCGGAGCGTTTCATAAAACGAAGCGTCTATTGGATGCGAAGCGTAAGCCAAAGAATTGAGCGCGTGATTAATTCCGCCTGTGGTTAGGTCTGGGGTGTAGGCAACGCGGAGAATATCGGAAGCGGCGAGCATCTTATTCTGCGTAATTGACGTCCCAAACGGTTAAGTTTGCAAAACTGACCACGATTGGCGTATTGCCGGTTGCATTGACGAAAACCCCCAGAGCGCCATTGGCGTAATTGCTGTCTTGAATGCTGAATTGAAAACGGTCGTTGAGGAAGAAGCGCATTTCTGCGCCGGAAGCCCAAATGCCAATGCGCGTTTTGCCGGGCGCGCCGGGCGGCACGTCTCCGCTGGGGAGCGGCTTTTGCAAAATATATTTTTTGCCCACGCTGTTTCTTTCCGCGCTGACCATGCCGTTGCAGGATAACGAGAAACGATAATAAGCCACGGCATTGGCGCGAATCAAAATTCCGTAAGTATCGTCGCCGCGACAGAGGTTTGGGTAGGCGGTAATTTCCGCGTAGAAGTTGTCAACTGCGAGTTCGTGCCGCAGGCTGAGCATGAAAACTTTGCCTTGCGCCGCAAGGTTGATTTGTTGATCGAGGATTTCAGCGCTGGCTTGAGCGGATGTGGCGGTATCCCATAATTTGGAGTTGGTAAATGTATCCGTCAGCGCGACGCTCCCGCGTCCGGGGCGCATCTCTGGGGTGGGCAGGTGGGTGGCATATGCCGCCGGCGAAGACGTGGCTGAAGCGGGGAACCAGTTATAGGTCGCAGTGGGGGGCGGGGTTTGAGTCATGGCGGGCAAAGTGGGCGTGACGAAGACCACATTCAACGCTGTGCAAGCCGTTAGACAAGGAAGTAATAAAATAAGAAAATAACGCATAATTATTTTAATTTGGCGTAAAATTATCAAACCTTATGTGAGTATATCAGGAGACTCGATGACCCTAAAAAAAGCGCTGGTAACTGGTGCAAGCGGAGAGATTGGTCAGGCGTTGGTGCAGGAATTGGCGGCGCGCGGCGGCTATGAAATTATCACGGCGGATTATATGCCCTTGCCCGATTCCATTAAGCGGCTTTCGGCAGAGCACGCGCAAGGCGATTTGCTGTATGAGATCAAAAAGTTTTATGATTATGATTTTGAGATCATCTTTCATTTGGCGGCTTCGCTTTCGTCCAAGGCGGAGGTGGCCGCCGAAGCCGCGCACCGCATCAATGTGGAAGGCACGATGCAGTTATTGATGCTGGCGGCGTATCGTTCGGAGAAATATAAAAAACCGATCAAGTTTTTATTCCCCAGTTCGATCGCGGCTTACGGCTTGCCGAGTTTGGAAGCGAAACAAAACGCGGGTTTCGTGAAAGAAGAAGAATGGAGCGACCCGCAAACGATGTATGGTTGTAATAAATTGTATTGCGAGAAATTAGGGACGTATTACAGCCGCTTTTACGGTCAAAAACATTTGGATGAAACCCCGCCGCATTTTCTGGACTTTCGCTCGGTGCGCTTCCCGGGCTTGATCAGCGCTTTTACTTTGCCCAGCGGCGGCACCAGCGATTATGGACCGGAGATGCTTCATGCCGCCGCGCAGGGCAGAGCTTATGCTTGCTTCGTCCGCGCTGATACTAAAATTTCTTTTATGGCAATGCCAGACGCAATCAAATCGCTCTTGTTGTTGATGGACGCGCCGCGCGAAAATTTGACGCGCTCGGTTTATAACGTGAATGCCTTTTCGCTCACGGCTGAAGAGTTTCGTCAGCGGGCAATGCGGGCTTTCCCCAAGGCGCAGATCACGTTTGAACCCAATCCGCACAGACAGGGCATCGTCGATTCGTGGCCCGCAGACGTGGATGACGCGCGCGCCCGCAAAGATTGGAACTGGTCTGCGGATTATGACGCGGAGCGCTTCTTCGACGATTACTTCCTGCCGCAGATCAAGAAACGCTATGGCGGGTAAATAACTCCCGTTCGCAGATGCATTGACCTGATATAATTTTCATTATGAATTTAAAGCGTTTTTTAGTTATCTTGACCTTTCTGCTGATCTTGATGTTAGGCGTGTGGCTTCCCGCGAACGCGGCGCCTACCGCTCAGGTGATTCCTACGCCCACTGCCGGGACAGATGGGCGTATTCTATATGTTGTGCAGGCTGGCGATAGTTGCTACCGCGTAGCCGCGATTAATAATATTACTTTGGATCAACTGCGCCAATTCAATACAAATTTAGACGAAAACTGTACGCTCACAGAAGGCCAGCAATTGCTGATCGGAATCGTCTCTACGGCTGGCACGCCCACTGCCGGACCTTCGCCTACGGCTTTGCCGCCCACAGTTTCGCCTACGCCGTTCACTGGCACGACTATTATTTGTGTTTTGCTATATGAAGATATAAATGGAAATACGCTTCGTGACGCCGCTGAACCGGCAATTGCGGATGGCGCGGTTAGCGTCACTGAGAATAATGGGAAATTCTCGGCTTCGTTGAATACGATTGCCAGCGTGGACCCTGAATATCGCGGCGAATGTTTTCAGGACGTGCCGGAAGGCGAATACAATATTACGGTGGGCATCCCCGATACTTATAACCCGACGATGAGTCTGAACCGTTTGCTCAAGGTCAGCGCCGGAGATCAGGCGCAGGTGAGTTTTGGGGCGCAATCCAAAGCGCTTGAAATTGTCGCTGAGGACGATCCAAAGAGCGGCGGCTCTTCGCCTTTGCTCGGTATTTTGGGCGGCTTGTTTTTGCTCGGCGGAATTGGCTTGGGTTATTATGCTTGGCGCTCTGGCAGACCAGAGAGCAAACTTTCCGGCGGGGGCGTGTTGAAGAAATAGATGGAAATAAAAAATTCGCAGTTTAGGACTGCGAATTTTTTATCACCCAGCGGTCGCGCCCGCCAGACTTGGCTTCATAGAGCGCCGCATCGGCGCGATTGATCAGCGTCTCCCAGGTGTCGGTCTTTTGATATTCTGTAATCCCAACGCTAATGGTGATATTTAATATCTGTTCGGCGGTTTGGATGTTTGTCTCGCGGATGCGTTTGCATAAACGCGCGGCTTGATCGGCGGCGGCTTGCGCGTCAGAATTAGGGAGCAGAACTAAAAATTCTTCGCCGCCGTAACGCCCCGCCATATCCGGATGGCGGATGTAGTCGGTGAGGATCTGCCCAATTTGCTTTAACACTTCATCTCCAGCCAGATGACCGTAGGTGTCATTAATTTTTTTGAAGTAATCTATGTCGAGAATTGAGATGGTCAATGGCGTATGATACCGCTGAGCTCTTTGGACTTCATCTTCTAGTTGACGCAGAACTTTACGGCGGTTGGGCAGGAGCGTGAGCGCGTCAATGTGCGAGATTTCTGAAGCCTGCGCCATCACGCCGCTCATTTCCACTTCTTTGCGCCGCGCAAGTTTTTTGGCGGTTTCGCTTTCGTTTTTGAAGACTTCAACCTGTTTACTGAGGCGGTCTACTTTATCTAAAAGTTTGGGGGCGCTGTTGATGATCTCCGCCACGAAGAGAATTTTTCCGTCCGCCAGCGGCAAGAGCATACAATCGCAGAGCAAGCCGTTTTGTTTATCTTCGTCGGGAAAGATATGCGTCACCCATCTTTCCATTTTTTTGAATTGACTGCGCGATTGCGTATCTACTGTGTCGGTGAATAAATCCCCTAATTTTCCGTTTGGACGAAAACCGGCTTTGTACGGCTCAAACGCGCGATTCCATGCGATTAGCGCGCCGTCTTTCTCCGCTAAAATGACAATGGCGTGAATATGATCTAAGATTGCGGACAGCCCATGATGGGACAGGAGCGTCTCCAAACTTTGCATAACCTAATTTTATAATAGTTTGCGTTTTTTAGGCGTCTTGATTTTTTTTGATATGTAATTAACGCGAACCTTTTCTGCCGAATTGTTTTTCCAAACTATCTACGGAGAGGTGGATCATCGTCGGGCGGCCATGCGGACAAGTGCGCGGCGCTTGGCAGGCTTCCAGATCGCGCGTTAATGCGGATTGCTCTTCTTTCGTCAGCGTTTGCCCGCCTTTGACCGCCATGCGTTTGCAGACGCGCGCGGCTATTTTCGCCTCCACTTCTGCGGCGAGCGGGGTTTCATCTTCTTCAAAATCTTCGACCAAAGCGCGCAAGGCGGTGGCTGGGTCTGCGCCGCTGAATAAAGCGGGCATGGCGCGTACTTGAAAAGCGTTGCCGCCGAATTCTTCCACTTCAAAGCCGAAGCGTTGTAAAAGCTCCAGTTGGGCAACCAGCGCTTTGGCGGATTGCGGCGGGAGCGTCACAATTTCCGGCGTGAGCAAGGCTTGGGCGGGGATGTTTTTGTTTTCGCGTTGCGCCATTAATTTCTCAAACAAGACTCTTTCGTGCGCGGCATGTTGATCAATGAGATATAAACCGTCCGGACCTTCGGCAACGAGATAGGTCGCGCCAATTTGACCAATTAGCCTTAAGAGCGGCAAGCCAACGCGCGGCAAAGTTTCTTGTTGAGTGACGCTAGACGAAGAGGTTTGCGCCGCTTCGGCAGATAACGGCGGATTATCTATGGTCAATTCTGCATCGTGCGCGATGGACCAATCTATGCCTATTTCGCGTTGGGCAGATTCAGTTTGGGAGCGCGTTCCCCATAGTTGCGGCGAGACGGTCGGCACGGGCGTGTAAGCCAGCAAAGCCTTACGCACCGAGCGTTGTACGAAGCTGAAGATTTTATCCTGTTGTTTGAAGCGCACTTCGGCTTTGGTGGGGTGGACGTTGACATCCACGTCTTCGGCAGGGATATCTAAAAATAAAACTGTCAGTGGGTAACGCCCAACCATCAATAAGGTGTGATATGCCTGTAGTAGCGCCGAGTTCAAAGAAATTTCCTGTACCCAACGCCCATTGATGAAAAATGTAAGCTCCTTGCGGTTCGAGCGCGTGAGCGAAGTGGGGCTGATGAAACCGGCAATGCTCAAACCGTAATCTTCCTGTGCCATCACTTCCAACATTTGCTTGGCAACGTCTACGCCGTATAACGCGGCGAGGATGGCGCGCCGATCTCCATCTCCGGCGGTTTGCAAGGTGATTTGTTTGCCGTCGGTCAACTTGAAGCGTACCTGCGGATAAGCCAACGCATAGCGCGTGACCAGCGCGTCAATTGCGCGTTTTTCGGTCACGTCGGTTTTCAAAAATTTTAAGCGGGCTGGCACATTGTAAAAAAGATTTTCCACGCGCACGGTGGCGCCAAGCGGCGCGCCGACTTTTTCAACCTTGCCGGAAATGCCGCCTTCCACTTTTATGCGCGCGCCTTCTTTGGCGGATTCCACGCGCGCGGTGATCGTCATTTGTGAAACGGAGCCGATCGAAGCCAGCGCTTCGCCGCGAAACCCCAATGTTTGGATGTGGAACAAGTCCTCGGACTGAACCAGTTTCGAGGTCGCATGGCGCGCCGCGGCGAGTTCAAGTTCGTTTGCCGGAATGCCGTGTCCGTCATCCGCCACTTCAATCAAAGTTTTGCCGGCATCTGCAATTGAAATGAAAATATTTTTCGCTCCGGCGTCGAGCGCGTTTTCAACCAATTCTTTCACGACCGAAGCCGGGCGTTCCACCACCTCGCCGGCGGCAATTTGCGAAGAAACTTCTGAAGATAATAAACGAATGGGCATGCGTAAATTATACATGCTTCTCGTAATGTATAATCGCAAAATGAAAATTACCACCATCTTTTTTGATTTAGACGATACCTTATATCCGGCGCGGGTGGGGTTGTGGGCGGCGATCAAAGAACGCATGAATTTATACCTGCGCGAAGAGTTGAATATTCCGGCGGAGGAAGTTCCGGTTTTGCGCGAAAAATATTTTTTGCAATACGGCACGACCTTGCGCGGCTTGCAGGCGCATCATCAAGTGAACACTGCAGATTATTTAGCCTTTGTGCATGATCTGCCGCTACAGGATTTTCTAACTCCCGATCCGCTGCAACGCGAAACGCTCGCCGCGCTCCCGACCCGTAACTTGATCTTCACCAATGCAGATCGCTTCCACGCTCAAAGAGTGTTGACCCATCTGCAATTGCAGGATTTATTTTCAGAAATTGTGGACGTGAATGCGGTGGCGCCGTATTGCAAACCCATGCCCCAATCTTTTGAATTGGCGCTACAACTTGCCGGCGAGACTGACCCAACGCAGTGCGTGATGATTGACGATCTCAGCCGCACGACGCAAGCCGCGCGGCAAACCGGTTTGAAGAGCATTTTGTTTAACGAAGAATATCGTCCACAGGATGCAGACGCGCAGTTGACAGATTGGCAGAAACTGCCCGAAATTTTGGAAAACCTTTAAGCGAAGCGCGCGACTGTTTCTTATATAAATCGTATAATTATTTCAGCCTGCTTTAATCCCAGTTCGGTATCTTTAGTGAGCATTCGTTAAACTTGGAGGATTGCGTGAATAAAACATTGAAGTATATTTTTGTATTTTTGGTCGTGGCTTTGATCGGCGTTGGCTCTTTTGCCGGCGGCTTCGTGACGGGGCACGTCTTCCCGTACACTGGTTTGTCCATTCCCGGTTTGGAAGCTCCGACGGAAGCGCCCACCACTACCCCGAATCAGCAAGCCGCCACGCCAGAAGACGTGCAAGCTTTGTTTGCCCCTTTTTGGGAAGCGTGGAATTTAGTCCATCAAAATTATGTGGATCAACCAGTAGACGATCTCGCCTTAATGCGCGGCGCGATTACCGGCATGATGGACGCTTTGGGCGATAAGCATTCCTCTTATATGGATCCCAAAAATTACGCCGACGCGAATCAAAATTTGGAAGGCGAATATGAAGGCATTGGCGCGTATGTGGATACGACTACGAAATATCTCACCATTACCAGCCCGATGCCGGATTCCCCAGCCGAAAAAGCGGGGCTAAAACCCGGCGACCAGATCGTAAAAATTGACGGCGAAGATATGACC
>JADLCG010000152.1 GCA_020847355.1 Anaerolineales bacterium
GCTCGCAATGACGAAACAACTTTATCATAAACGTCATTACCATAAACGTCATCAGCATAAACAACACACTTCCGTCATTGCGAGGGCGATGCTCTTTTGCCCGAAGCAATCTTGTGATGATGTCCTGAGATTGCTTCGCCAAAGAGCGGCTCGCAATGACGGGGAAGAGGCGCTATACAAAAAACACATCATACAAAACTTTCCAATGTTAATTTTTAATCTAAATCAAATCAATTTTCTTTTGCCTCGAACCGCCTTTGATTTGTTTCTCACGGGCAATGGCTTCTTCCATAGTTGCATATTCTTCATAATAAACTAACTTTGTAATATTGTACTTGCTTGTAAAACCTGCAACTGTTTTTTCTTTATGTTCAGTCACTCTTCTTAATAAATTACTGGTCACGCCTGTATAAAGAACTTTGTTGTATTTGTTGGTCATAATGTAAATGCAAGGATGCAGTTCTCTTTTCATGCATTCTCCATATTCCGTCATTGCGGGGACGATGCTCTTTCGCCCGAAGCAATCTTATGATGATGTCCTGAGATTGCTTCACCAAAGAGCGGCTCGCAATGACGGAATTACTTAACCACAAACGTCATTACCATAAACAATAAATACATCACGCCGCCTGCTCCAGCGACTAAATTGGCAGTTCCATCTAGGTTGGGCGAAATGCCGCGTAGGACGAAATTGATGGCGAGCAAAACCCATGTTAGCGCATGTCCCCAGCGGATGATGAAAAAGCGCAAGCCAACGGCTGTCTCTGCGGATTTGGGTATCCCTATGAAGGAATAAACTAAAGCTACGATCAGGGCAAGCCCCGCCCAGACAAGCCAAGGCAGGTTGAAGAAGCCTTTATTCATTTGAAAGCGGAACTGCTGATGATTTTCCCGGTCTCAATATTGATATCGCAAAACTGTCCGCTGGTGGTAAATGTGGAAATTGTGAAATCTTCATTGAGTCTGAGGCGGGTGAATAAAGTTCGGGCTTCGGGTTTTTCTGCCGTCCAGACGATTTTTCCGTTTGAGCCAATTAAATATAAATTTGATTCGGTCATCGGAAAACCGCTATGCTCTTCTAAAACAATCGTTCCTAGTTTGATCTGAATAGTTTTATCAATTTTCGTGCGCAGTGGGGAGATTTCCATGCTCGCTCCTTGGAAAAGAAAATAGCTTCAGCCTAAGCCTCAGTAGCCGAATTATATCGCAAATCGCGTTTCCCTACCGCTCGGTAGGGAAAAATGACAAACAAAAAAGCCTGACGCATGGCTTGAAGCGCGTCAGGCTTTAGAGAACGGGAGTTTTACTCATTTCTCTTGAACTCCCATGTTGCTGAGTTCTTCAGCATTGTATTGGGATACAAACAAATCCGACCCAGCAAGGGCGAGCAATAGGATGGTGATCACGGCGACTATTGCAAACATGGTGGCTCCTTTCTTTGATATACACTATAACGATTTAGACGCTAAAAAGATACCTCCCCTAACAGTACTGTAATGAGGCGGCAATACAATTTTGCAAGGCTGAGTACACAACGCCGAATCAGTGAATTTTGTTCCGCGCCGTTCTAAAAACTTAGTGGCAGAAACCCGCTAAAGTTGGTTGACATTTCATTTGTTTGCGATAAAATACAACCCGCCAACCACACGAATGCCGAAGTGGCGGAATTGGCAGACGCGCTACGTTCAGGGCGTAGTGAGAGCAATCTCATGAGGGTTCAAGTCCCTCCTTCGGCACACGGACTCGCCCAAAAGGCGAGTCTGTTTTTATTTTTCAACTTCGGGTATAGTAGCCGCCATGCAACGCCTCCTCGGAATTTTCTTCGTCGCCCTCTCTGCCGCCTCGTTTGGGACGCTTGCCATCTTTAGTAAATTTGCCTATGCAGACGGGATGAACATCGCCACCGTGCTTTTTCTGCGCTTTAGCCTTTCCGCCGCTTTTATGACCGTGATTATGATCCTGCGCAAGGAGCGCTTTCCACGCGGACGCATTCTCGCCCAACTGATCGGCATGGGCGCGTTGGGCTATGTGGGGCAGTCGTTTATGTATCTCACTGCCATTAACTATGCTTCGGCTGGCTTGGTGGCGCTTTTGCTCTATCTCTACCCTTTCTTCGTCGCCGTGCTTTCCTTCATTTTTTTGCGCGAGAAGATGTCTGTCCAAAAGATTATCGCGCTCACGCTGGCGTTATTTGGCGCCGCGCTAACCGTAGACCCAAATGGCGGGCAATTGATCGGCATTTTGATGGCTGTCGCCGCCGCGATTATCTATTCTATTTATATTGTGGTCGGCGTGAATGTGATGAAGCATGTTTCGGCAATTCAATCTTCCACGGTTATTTTTGCTTCGGCGGGCGTGGTTTTTGGCTTGCTAACCCTTGTAGAAGGCGCGCATTTCCCCTCTAGCGGCGCGGGTTGGCTGGCAATGAGCGGAGTGGCGTTCATTGCCACAATTATTCCGGTTACGGCGTTTCTGGCAGGGCTAGAGCGGATTGGACCTATCAATACATCCATGCTCTCCACGCTGGAGCCAGTGGTGACGGTGATCCTCGCCGCATGGTTTTTCAATGAACATCTTGCGCCAATTGCCTTATTGGGCGGCGGATTGATCCTCATCTCCGTAATTTTGGTGGCGCGAAGCGAGCTGGTCAAGATGTCTGAGGGGCAACCAACTATCTGAAAGCTGACCAACTCCACAGTCCGAAATGGGGCGCAGAAATAGTGGATTAAGGCGCAATTGGGTGGTATAATCTCACTATAAAATATATCTTCTTTCATCTAATGCGGACACGAAGTTTTTCCCCACCTTCGTGTCTTTTTGTGTCATTTTCTGCATTTTTTTGCGCTGAGGACTAATCATGGCTGACGAAATCGAACAACCCCAAAACAATTCTGGAAATATTCAAAGCGTGGATATTGACGCGCAAATGCGAACGGCTTATCTGGATTACGCCATGAGCGTGATCGTTTCGCGCGCCCTGCCAGATGCGCGCGATGGTTTGAAGCCGGTTCACCGCCGGATTTTGTACGCGATGGATGAACTTGGTATTCGCTCCACTGGCTCGTATAAGAAATCTGCGCGTATTGTGGGTGAGGTGTTGGGTAAGTATCATCCGCATGGCGATGCGGCTGTTTATGAGACGATGGCGCGCATGGCGCAGGATTTTTCCATGCGTTATTTGCTGGTGGATGGTCAGGGCAACTTCGGCTCGATTGACGGCGATTCTCCGGCGGCGATGCGTTATACCGAGGCGCGTTTGCAAAAACTCGCCGAAGAAATGCTCGCCGATTTAGATAAAGATACGGTTGATTTTGGACCGAACTTTGACGATTCTTTGGAAGAGCCGCTGGTCTTGCCTGCGCGTTTGCCAAACTTGCTGTTGAACGGCTCGGCAGGCATTGCCGTGGGCATGGCGACCAATATTCCGCCGCACAACCTGCGGGAGTTGGTTGGCGCGATCAGCTATTTGATTGAGCGTTTTGATCACATTGAAGATGTGACCGTTGAAGAACTGATGAAATTTGTGCAAGGTCCGGATTTTCCAACCGGCGGCATGATCGTCGGCACGGAGGGCATTCTTTCCGCTTATAGCACGGGGCGCGGCAGGATCGTCATGCGCGGCATTGCGCATATCGAGGAAATGAAGGGCGGACGGCATCAGATCAATATTACGGAAATTCCTTATCAAGTTAACAAGACGACTTTGATCGAGCGCATCGCTGA
>JADLCG010000153.1 GCA_020847355.1 Anaerolineales bacterium
AAGTGATTTTGGCGTCGCCGCCTTTGCCCAAGTGGAACTGACCGACGAATTTGATTCCGCCTACTGAAGCGACATAGGTATATGAACCGGATGGGATTTTGACCAAGATTGTTCCATCCACTGAGTATTCGTTAATTACGCGAATGCCGTCTTGGGTTGTGCCTTGCAAGGAGACGTAAACCGCTCCATTGGCTTTGTTCGCTAAAATCACATTGCCTTTGGGCGCGTTGAAGGGGACTGTTCCGTATGAAAGATGTTCCGGTTCTGTGGGGAGCGGGGTGACGATGCCATTTGGCGCGGAAGTTGGAGTGACGCTGACAATCTTATCCGGCACGTTGAGCGCTTGACCGACAAAAATATAATTGATATCCCAAATGTTTGGGTTTGCCGCCCATAAGGCGTTGACGCTCACGCCGTAGCGTTTGGCGATTCCGGAGAACGTATCGCCGACTTGCACGTTGTAAATGCTGGCGTAACTTACAGGTCCATAATTGCTGGAGTTCGTATTGCTCGCGTCTGGGCTGGTAACTGCGGAATTGTAGTTCGCGCCCGGCACGTTGATGGTTTGACCGGCTTTGAGCGGCTCTTTCACATTTGGATTGGCAGTGACGATGTTTGCAACGCTGGTTCCGCAACGCGCCGCAATCGAGCTGAAGGTTTCGCCCGCCGTGACGACATACGCTCCGCCGCAAACGCCGCTGGCAAAGGCTTTTTCTGGAGCGATCATTAACGCCGCGATGAGCGTTATAAAGACGAAGAATTTTATGAAGGTCTGGTAATTAAACATACTCAACTCCTTGATGAAAACACAATGGTCAACCGCTTAATCTTAAATCAAAAAGCGGTTCTTTACAACCGCTTTTGAGGAATTGTACGAATATAGCTATTAAGCTTTTAGGGCGCGCCAAAAACGACTACATAGTATCCGAAATCGTTGAAGAAGGAATAGCCCGCGCCGATTTCAGTATATTTTGTAGTGAGTAGATTTTCATTATGTCTCGGATCGGTTTGGTCGGTTGCCCACCAGACGACAGCTCCTTTTCCGGTGAGAGGTGGGTTGCTTCCGTATACATTTTCGGTCACCGTGCCGGAATATCCAGCGGCGGCGGCGCGCGATTGTGGCGTGGAGCCATCCGAGCCTTTATGTACGAATAAATTATTGCAAGCCATATCGTTGCTATGCTCTTGCGCGGCGGAGGTCAATGCGGCGTTGACGGTTAATGCCGGAAGGTTGTTCTCTGCGCGATAGGCGTTAATCGCGGCGATTGCCGCGTTAACGTTTGCCGAATTGACGGTCAAAGCGCACGAAGCGGGAACGGGCTCGGAGTTGTTTGAGGCGGTAGCGATTATCGGTTCGCTGGGCATAGTGGCAATCGTCTGCCCGACGGTGATGATCACCCATAGCGATACGCCTTGATCAATTGGCATGGCTTCGCCGGCGGCGTTGCGTAATTCAAAATCGGCGCGATAGGCGTTGTCTTTTGTCGGCGCGGTCATCTCAATGGAAATATCCAGCGTGGCGCCCGGTTTGGTGGCGCTAAGCGGAGTAGAATCTGGCGCGCCCATTTGTGCGCCGCTGAGAAATGTCAGCGTGTATTGATTCGTCCAGGTGCAGGAACCGGTGTTTTTGACGCGCCAAGTTTTGGTGAACGTTTTGTTTTGAGCGAAATTAGCGTTATCCGGCACGGTGATATCGGAGATGAATGCGGCGCTATCCGTGCAGTTTGTTGAATCGGCTGTGGCGGAGGTTTTGGTGGGAGGGACGGAATTGGGAGTGGAAGTAGAAGAAACCGGTTTGGGCGTGGCGGTTATAGCTGGAGGAGCGGCGGTTTTGTTTGCTGTGCAGGCTGAGAGCAGGAAGACCAATAAAATAAGCAGGCGAAACGTTTTTTGGAACATGCCGAATCTCCTTAATGGTTACGAATAAATGATTGGCGTTCTTCTTGTAAGAGATGCTTCTAAATTCCGTTTATAGCGTGCGAGGTTGTCCCCGCAAGAACTGGCGGCTCTGAAATAGAAATTATTCCTCGAAGCCGCTTACTTGCCATCAGTGTAGCATAAAAAATGTTTTTTTAATCCCCCAAACCTAATACTGATAAACCCCTCTGCCTAAATATTCTGCCCACCATCTTCCTTAACAATAATAAATAACGCCGCCTTTATAACAACCCTGAATTTTGCAGAACTTTATCAGACCATTCTTTGGCTTGCGTTGCTAATAAAATTCTCTGCGTTTTATCTTTATAAACAGTTGACCATATTTTTTGCCAAAGTGTAATTAGCCTTTGTGTTTGAACAAGTTCAGCCGCAATTTCACTCTCTGCGTCAGCGGCAGTCCATTCGATGAGGCGCTTTGCTTCATCTAATAAATCTGAAACGGTATTAGGAGTTTCTGAATTGCGTGCATTGGATGAAATTTTTGCAAGCGTAGAAGCAAGGTTGCCAAGCCTTCTATCAAGTGGGTCGCGCATGAATCTTTGGTGTAATTTTTCTTTATTGACCACTTAGATACCTCCTGAAATTTTTATAGTAACTTCTTCAATTACCCGTAACTATAAAACCCTCTGCCTGACTTCCTTCCCAAATATCCCGCATCTACCATCCTGCGTAACAACGGCGCAGGGCGGTATTTATCTTCGCCCAAATCGCGTTGCAACACTTCCATAATAAATAGCACCACATCCAAGCCGATTAAATCCGCCAGCGCCAGCGGACCCATGGGATGATTCATTCCCAACTTCATCACCGCGTCAATCGCTTCCGGGGAGCCGACATTTTCCTGTAAAGCGAAAATCGCTTCGTTGATCATCGGGCATAAAATCCGGTTGGAGATAAAGCCTGCGGAATCATTCGCCTCCCAGGCTTCTTTGTTCATTACTTTACATAACTCAAGCGTGGTTTGTAAAGTTTCTTCGCTGGTTGCCAAACCTTTGATCACTTCCACCAACTTCATCAGTGGCACAGGATTCATAAAGTGCATTCCGATGACTTGATCAGGTCGCTTGGTTTGCGCGGCAATTTTTGTAATGGAAATGGATGAGGTGTTGCTGGCTAAGATCACGCCTGCACGCGCGGCTCGATCTAACTCTTTGAAAATTTTGAATTTTAATTCTGGGTTTTCGGTTGCGGCTTCGATGATGAAATCCGCTTCGCCCGCCGAATCATACGATGACGCATATTTGATCTTATCCGCGTTGGATTTTTGTTCTTGATTAATCGTCCCCTTTGATAAAAGTTTTTCAGTAGATTTATTGATCGCCGTTTTGGCTTTTTCCAACGCTTCTGGATTCACGTCCATGCAGGTTGTTTGATACCCAGCCGTCGCCGCCACCTGCGCGATGCCATTGCCCATTGTCCCTGCGCCAACTACAAAGATGTGTTTAATACTCATTAATTCTCCTTGTGTGAAGTAAACAAGTAAACATGTATACTTGTTTATCTACCTACTCGACCACCGACTGAATATTGATAACTGATTACTTTCAACTACTAGACTAGCCAACTCGCTAACTAGCTAACTATTCAACTTCCACCGCCATCGCCACTGCTTCGCCGCCGCCCAAACATAACGAAGCGATTCCTCTTTTCAATCCGCGATTTTTCAAAGCGTAAATCAAAGTCGTCAATACGCGCGCGCCGCTTGCGCCCAGCGGATGTCCCAATGCGATTGCGCCGCCGTTCACGTTCACTTTATTCCAATCCCAGCCAGCGTCCGCAAGGATGCGCCCATCCGCCAATGCTTGCGCGGCAAAGGCTTCATTCAATTCAATCAAATCTACGTCTTTCAACGTCCAATTAATTTTCTTGAGCAATTTTGGAAGCGCATAAGCGGGCGCGGCGAATAAATATTTTGGCTCCAATGCCGCTTGAGCATAGCCCACTACTTTGGCGATCGGCTTGAGATTATTCTTTTCCGCATAACCTCGTGAGGCAATCACAACCGCCGCCGCGCCATCATTCATGGAAGATGAATTGCCAGCCGTCACTTTGCCGTCGGATTTGAAAACCGGCTTCAGTTTGGATAATGATTCCAAACTCGTCTCTTTGCGCGGACCTTCATCCTGCTTCACCACCGTGACAGTTTTCTTGCCGACAATTTCTACCGGCACGATTTCATCAGCGAAGTAGCCCGCTTCGATAGCGCTAACCGCCTGCTGATGCGAGCGAAGCGCGAACTCATCCATCGCTTGGCGAGTCACTTCGTATTCATCCGCGATAAATTCGGCGGCGTTGCCCATCGCCCAATTTTCAAATGGATCCCATAAGCCATCGTTTAATAAAGCGTCGGTCATTTGCGCGTTGCCGTATTTCAATTCGCCCAAGCGACCATGTACCAGATACGGCGCGCGGCTCATCGATTCCATGCCGCCCGCAATGAACAGATCTCCATCGCCGGCGCGCACCGCCTGAGAAGCCAGCATTGCCGCTTTGAGCCCGGAGCCGCAGACTTTGTTGATCGTCGTCGCGCTGACGGTCGCCGGTACGTCGCCGTGAATCCCAGCCTGACGAGCCGGCGCCTGACCCAACCCAGCCGAGACGACATTGCCCATGAATGTTTCTTCAATTTCTTGCGGGTTGATTCCCGCGCGTTTGATCGCTTCTTTGATTGCAATTGCGCCGAGTTGCGTAGCTGAAATACCGCTCAACGCGCCTTGAAATTTTCCAAGCGGCGTGCGCGCGGCGCTTAAAATGACTGCTTCATTCTCTGTGTTCATCGGTTCTCCTTGATGTGGATATTATATAGTAGATGAATAGACCGGTAAATGTACAAACAATTTTTGGGAATGTCTAATTCTGTGGGCTTTTAAAAGATTTAACCACAGAGCGCACAAAGAACGCGGAGAAACCTTTCTGAAATCTCTCTGCGGACTCTGCGCTCTCTGTGGTGAGAGGCTCTTTAGCCCATCCCTCTAGACGCTTCTCAATTTTTTCTTTTCGTTCGTTTCCTTTATAATGCCGCTATGAATAATTTGAACTCTCTCTATGATTTGATTGGCGGCGAAGAAAAACTTCGCGCCCTCGTGGATCGCTTTTACGATCTGATGGATTCCGCGCCGGAAGCGAAAGAACTGCGCGAGCTACACGCCGTCAGTTTGAAGCAATCGCGCGAAAAGCTGTTTATGTTTCTCTCTGGCTGGTCGGGCGGACCGTCTTTGTATATTGAAAAATATGGACACCCCAAGTTACGAATGCGGCATAATCCTTTTCCAATCGGAGAACGCGAGCGCGATCAATGGTTGTGGTGTATGAATCAAGCGCTAGATGAAAGCGCCTTTTTGCCGACAGTGAAGGAACATCTCAAAACGCGCTTTGCTGAAATTGCCGATTTTATGAGAAACAAGCTGACTGAATAAGAATAGAGCCTCCAAAATTTTGGAGGCTCTATTATAGATGTGATTACTTATTGCGTAGAGGATGTTTCTATTTTAGGTTGGTCAGATGTTGCCGCATATCCAACACCTGCCCCTGCACCGGCGGCTAAGATTGCACCAAATAAACCGATACAAACTCCAGTGCCTAAACCACCAATATAATAGCTAAATGTCCCTGCGGTATCGGCTGTTATTGGAGCTTGTCCAAAAATTGTGGACACACCAGAAACTTGTATTAATGCAAGAGCCGCCACGCCACCAATTAATTGGCCAATAATAACAAGTCCCCCAGCAATTCCACCTGCAATTGCGCCTGCTTTGGCGCCATTGCCTTTTGCTGATAATTTTTCTTGTTGTGCTGTAAGGTAACCAGCAACACCGCCGGCTATAAGCGATACGATTGGACCACACACGCCCATAAAACCCGCAACACAAATATTTAATACAAGACCAACTGCGCCAATTGCCAAACCTAATTTAATTCTGGGTTGCATATTTCATTCTCCTTTTTTATATTCTCTCACATTTATAAGTTATATACAATTTTACTTTGCGCCATCTGGCGGATAATATCTCAAACGCCAGATTCCATCGCCTTCAGCGGATAAAACAGAATAGGGCGTCGCCACAAAAATCCAGGTGGAGCCGGGTTTTAATGCCGCCGAACTTCCATCGGGATTGATGAAATGAATCGGTTTGCGCTTGCCAGAGTTTTGTTCGATCTTGTCAGATTTTGTGCTCCAGCGAATATCGTATTTCATTCCGTCTCGAAATAAAAACGCATAACCTTCGTCGCCTTGTTCTAAATGAATATCTAAATTGGTGGGGGAGATCACATCATGTTCGGCGTAAATCACAATTACGTTTTCAAAATGTAATTGCCGTCCGGTGAGACGGTCAATTTCAGGATGCAATACTCCGGCGTTCGCGTTGGTTGAATCGTCCACGTATCTCAACCAGCTTTCAGATAAAGCGTCATACTTCCAGCCGGATTGATTGAGTAAGGCGACATATACGTCAAGTTGGGTTGCCGGCATTCCATTGGCTGGAACTTGTTCGGTAAATAAATTTCCGGAGTAATTAAACCCGCCGCTGGTCTTGCGATAATTATCTTCGGCAATTGCCTGCATTCGATCAAGCGGCAACATCGAGCCGCCGCCTGCGTCTTCGTGCGCCACAAACGAACACTTTGGAATTTTTTCCAAGACTTCATGCGAGGCAAACGCATAAATCAAACACGAGCTTTGAAAGAAGCCGGCGATATCCGCGTATAACAAACGACCAGAGCGCACGGGACCAACTTCCGCTTTGGGCGCGGGGTGGGTTTCTGCCGCAGTGGGGATTAAGTTCGGCATGGCGACCAAGCCTGCGTCCAAGAAAAGATGCGCTGAAGTTACATCCGCCTCTGCCTTACCTGAAAGTTGGTCGGCGTCGCTATCGGCATTTTCATCCCCGCTATTTTGACTCGTGAATTGCAACCAATTGGGCAAAATAAATTCAACCGTATATTTTCCGGCGGGAACGTTGAATCCATAAAAACCGTTTGAATCGGTGGTTGTGGATGCGATTAAATTTCCGGCTGAATTATATAAATTTACGCATACGCCGCCCACGCCAACTTCAAAAGTTTCATGTCTGCCATTTTGATTCGCATCCAACCAAACTTGATTGCCGAGGATATTTTGCGTTTGAATAAAAGTTTCTTCGCGAAGCGCGCAATTGCCGCGGATTGGAATTTCAGGCTTGGGAAATTGTCCGTAAAAAACTGCGAGAAAACGCGTGGCGCCTTCGGTGATATAAAATTCAAAAACCCACGGCGCAAAGGATAAACCGGCTTGCGGGCGCGCAATGGCGGGAAAGTGTGAAATTGAAATGAGCAGAGCGGGGATGCTCAACAAATTTGGGTCTTCAACTGCTTGCCCGCTTAATGGGTTGAAATCTTTTGGGAATTGCTCGCGATTGGGTCCAAAGCTAACGGGCGCGGAAAGCGCTTGCGGCGTGGCGGTGAACGGCGGCAAAGTTGGCGCGGCTGTAAATGTGGGCGCGCTGGTTGGCGTTTTTGGGGTTTGCGTGGCGCTTGGCTGTGAACAGGCAAAGCCGATGAGAAATAAAACGCATAGCGTTAAGAGTCTGTGCTTTTTCATCGCGTCTCCAATTATTTTAATGCGGCGCCTGCTTGAATAAATATCCCCCGTTGTGTTGATTTAACGCGCAAAGGCTTCTTTGACTCTTTGATACGTATCCGTGAGGGCTTCCGGCAGAACGCGCGCTTCGCCGAGCGTGGTCATAAAATTAGTATCGCCAGCCCAGCGCGGCACAACATGAATATGGACGTGACCCAGCACGCCCGCTCCCGCCGCTTCGCCGATGTTGATGCCGATGTTGAAAGCTTCGGCTTTGTAGATTTTTTTCAGCAGGGTGGTGCATAAAGAGGTGAGTTCAATCATCTCGGCGCGGGTTTCGGCGTTGAGCGCTTCTAAGTTGGCTTGATGCGTAAACGGGATGACCATTAAATGCCCGCTGGCATAAGGATAACGATTGAGGATTACATACGCGCTTTTTCCGCGAAAGGCGATTAAATTCTCCGCATTATCCGCTTGGTTTTGCGCCTCGCAGAAAACGCACCCTGCATGTTTTTCGTGATTCTCAATATATGTCATACGCCACGGCGACCATAAATGTTTCATAGGATTTTAGAATTTTAGCAGAGAATTTTAGGCTGGGTTCATTTATTTATGTTTTTCTTAAATTTGTTGACAGCGCTGGACAAGTCATGTATGCTGTTTGAAAAGCGGAAAAAGGCGCGAGGCGCGATGAAAAAAATATTATTGAAAATAATTGGCGTAATTTGCGTATTGGGTTTGAGCGTGGGCATGATTTTTGCGCTGGCGCGTTTGAGCGGCACGGCGAACTCACAAGATACTAATTTTTCTTTTTTTTGGCTGGCGGGGAAGATGCTTTTGAACGGCGAGAATCCGTATAACGAAGCGCAATACCTAGCTGGGCATGATACGTATCAAATCGGCTGGCGACCGAATAAAATCTTTCCCTATCCGCTACCTTTGGCTCTTTTTTGTATTCCGCTTGGCTTTTTTTCCTTGCAAAGCGCTTATTTGCTTTGGCAAATGCTCACCCTGCTGATCGTTGCGCTGACAGTTTTCGTCACCATCTATCAATGGGCGCGCCCCGCGCAACGTCGTTTGTTTTTTCCATTATTGCTCGCGAGTTTCTTTTTCGGTCCGCTGTATCTTTCCTTGCAGACCGGTTCAATTGGCGCATTTGCCTTGCTGGCAATTTTGCTGGCGGTTTTATGCTTGGAAAATGGAAAATCTTTTTGGGCAGGCATATTGTTTGCATTGACGATTCTCAAGCCGCCGCAAGGCGCAACGCTTCTTCTATTAATTGGAATTTGGCTTTTGGCGCGCAAAGATTGGAAAGCAATTTACGGAATCCTGACCGGCGGAATAGCTTTATTGATTATCGGCTTGCTTCAGGACCCGGCTTGGTTGAGCAAGATGTTCGCCGCCAGCGAAGCGGTGATGGATCGAACGCAAGGCGTGCATTCCAATGTTTGGGCGTTTGCTTATTTGGCGTGTAATGGCGCTTCGGCTTGCTCCAAAATTTTAGGGGGCGCAGGTAGTTTGATTCTGCTGGGGCTGGGTGGATTTTTTTTATGGAAAAAGCAGGCTCAACTTACGGCGTTCGAGGCGCTCAGTTTTATCATCCCGCTGGGGTTTGTTTCCACTGTCTATCTCTGGGAGTACGATCAAATCTTGTATATCCTGCCGCTAGTTTGGGTGGTGGGTCAGTTGGTGCAGAAAACCAAAAGCTACCTTCAGGCTTTTGCGTTTTTGACGGCGATTATTTTCTACGCTTTTTTTGCAGTGAGCAGATTGGGCGCAGTTAAACATGATTTGTGGAGTTTGGGAAATACGCTCATCTTGCTCGCGGGATTTTGGCTCGCCTCCGCGCTGAACGAAAAGCCGGAGCGGGCTTCCTAGGGACAGTTGCCTAGCTTTGGGCAAAGCGCTTCCAACTCGGCGGGCTGAATATGATAAACCAAATAGGTGCGGTCAATTAGATCGTCGGGTTCAAAGTTTTCGCGAAGCCAGGTGAAATCTTGCGGCTTGCCGAATACGCCGACCAAATCGTTGACGCTCATCACGATCAAACCGGCGGTTGGGGCGCTTGGGTTGTAATGCGCCTCAGGGTGCGCCGCGAGAAATTCTTTCAGCGCGTTTTCGCTCTGACCATAATCAATATTTGAATCCGCGAGGATTTTGTAAGCCTGTTTTTTATCCACAAGGAATTCGTTGAAGTACGGCATGTAAGTGGGGAAATATGCCAGCATGGAAATACATAAATAAGCGCCCAACCCAAAGCTGATATTTTTTTGTAGCTTGGTGAAGTTGTCCCAATTTTTGAATACGCTTCCGCAAAATACATACAGCAAGGGAAATAATACAAGGTAATAACGAATGCCGGTATTGATGCTGAACATTAAGTTGAAATAGAGAAAGAAGAAGAGCATGGGCGCGAGCAGAAATACGTCGTTCGTGAAAAAGTTTTTACGATTGGCAGAATTGGATAAATATAAATAGAGCGCCGCCCAGAAAATAATCTGCGTGGCAATCGGGACTTTGAAGAA
Source organism: Anaerolineales bacterium (assembly GCA_020847355.1). Lineage (GTDB taxonomy): Bacteria > Chloroflexota > Anaerolineae > Anaerolineales > Villigracilaceae > Villigracilis. The sequence continues at coordinate 10,021 of JADLCG010000153.1, forward strand.
AGCGACGATGATGTAATAGCCATAGAAAATTTCCTTGCCGTCTTTTAATTGTCCCAGCAGATAAGTATCGCCGAAGGCTTTGCCTTCTTCGCCGTAATAATAAGTGAGATCAAAGCCTTGTAAATACGGATAGGGAACCGGCGTAGGCAGATTCTTCAAAAAGGGAAGCTGTGCTTGGATGCCGCTCAGCAAATGTGAATGGAATTTATATTCTCCAAACGGCATAAAAGTTTGGTTGAATAAAAAGCCGAGATTGATCAATAAAATTGAAGCGACTACGCCGCTGAATAAATAAAGCGTATAACTCCCAAAGGCGCTTGTAAATGCCGCCCTCGGCTTGGCTTTGAAACGCTGAATCAACTCCGGTAAATCGTGAATGAAAATAGTTAACAAAGAAAGCGGAATTAAGATGACAGTTGTATATTTGGCGAGCGCGCTCACCGCCAACGCGATAGACCAAAGCGCCCCGTTTTGCCAACTCCGCTGATTAGCAAATTTCCAGGCGCAGTAGAAAACCAGTAGCGTAGTTCCCCAAGCGTACATATCCGTCGTCACCAATTGCGATTGCGCGATGATGTTTGGGTCGAAAACATATAAGGCTAAAGAAAAAAGCGCGGGGACGAATCCGTAAAGTTTTGCAGTCCAGCGATAAATCAACAAGGCGAAGAGCATTGAAATAATTACGCTGATCAAGCGCGCAGTTTCAATGCTGAGCAATATTTTCTTCAAGAGTCCGTCAGGCAGAACAACGCCAAGTTTGAAGGGCAAAGCGTTGAGCGCCGAAACGGGCATCATACTTCCGGCAATTGGCGTTCCGTCAAGAATGCTGATATCGCCTGGGCGGTTGGTATCGCCGGAGAGCGCCAACGCCTTCCCATAGTTGAAGTTCCGCGCTTCGTCATAAGTCAGCGATTTGCCTAACACGCTCAAAAAAGTAATGACGAAAAACGCGCAGAGCAAAAGAAAAACAATGAAATTCGGCGAGAGATTCGTAAAACGTAGTTTCATGGGGCAATTATAGGCGAAAAAATATTTCCACGCTGTGAAACAAGCGGTAAAATCCAGCCATGTCTATCAAAACCGTTTTCATGGGTTCGCCCGAATTCGCCCTGCCCACGTTACAAAAACTTTCAGAGAACTATCAAGTCGTTGGCGTAATCACCCAGCCGGATCGCGCTTCGGGGCGCGGGCGCGAGTTAAAATCTCCGCCAGTGAAAATTCTTGCGCAACAATTAAATATCCCCATTTTACAACCTGAAAAATTACGCGAACCGCAAGCCAGGCAACAACTTCAGCAGTGGAATCCCGAACTCATCGTCGTTGCCGCCTTTGGGCAAATTCTCAAAAAAGACGTTTTGGATTTACCCCAATACGGTTGCCTCAATGTTCATGCTTCGTTACTTCCGCGTTGGCGCGGCGCGGCGCCGATCAATGCCGCCATTCTGGCAGGCGATGAGGAAATTGGCGTGACGATTATGCAAATGGATGTGGGACTCGATACGGGACCCATGCTGGCAAAAAAATCCATGCGCCTCACGCCGGACCTGACAACTGCTTCAGCGCTTCAAGCATTATCCCATCTCGGAGCGAATCTACTTATCGAAACGCTCCCCGATTACATTGCCGGAAAAATCATCCCGCAACCACAGCCGGAAGCGGGCGCAACCTATGCGCCGATGTTAAAGAAAGAAGATGGCTTGCTTGATTTCAACAAACCGGCAGTTGAACTGGAAAGAAGAGTCCGCGCCATGCACCCATGGCCCGGCGCATGGTTTGAATGGAATGGCAATATACTTAAGGTAGGCAAAGCCTTTATCAGCGTGGGAAAAAGCTTGGGCGTGGCAAGCAGGTTCATCGTCGAAGGCAGACCCGCGGTGATGACTGCGGATGGGGCGTTGGTCTTAGATGAAATCCAGCCGGCTGGCAAGAAGATGATGTCCGGGCAGTCCTTCCTCGCCGGAAATAAAAACTGGGAAGCGTAGCGGAAATTGAATCGATCGGTTGTAACTTCCAAATTATTCAACGGAGAAAAAATGTTTAACTTGAAGATATTTTTAGCGGAATTGATCGGCACATTTGCATTGGTCTTTATTGGGGCGGGGGCGGGGCTGGCTAACGCCGGATTGGTTGGCGTTGCTTTAGCGCATGGGCTTACGGTTGCAGTCTTTGTTTACACCTTTGGTTATATTTCTGGTACGCATATTAACCCGGCAGTTACATTTGGTTTATGGGCTGTCGGAAAAGTAAAAGGCGGGCTGGCTCTAGTCTCTTATGCGCTTCCTCAATTTTTGGGCGCAATTCTCGCGGCATTTCTTTTGAAATTATTTTATGGCGATATTTCTGCCGGAGCAACCATTGGATCTTTAACGCAAGCGAGCGCTGTGGCTGATAGCCGCTTTTTTATTTTTCTGCCTATGCTGGTTGAAATTATCCTTACTTTCTTTTTGATGAATGCAATTTTGCATAATGCGGTTGCAGAAAAATCGGGGCAGTTTGCCGGGCTGGCGATTGGGCTGACTGTAACAATCGCCATCTTGATGGGCGGACCATTAACTGGCGCTTCGCTTAACCCTGCGCGCACATTTGGTCCCGCTATTTATACAGATCCGAGTTTTGCAAACCCGCAGACTTATGTGATTTATTTTTTCGGTCCATTGATCGGCGCTTTGTTGGCGGCGATGGCTTATCAATTGTTTAATGATTCGGTTTCTAAAATTGCAGTAGCAGAAGCGGTGGAGGCGCCAGTTGTGGAAAAGCCTGTCAAAAAAAGGAAGCCTGCAATTCGTAAAACGACCAAAAAGTAGAATTAAAACCTGTAAATAAGCAACCCTTGTTTTTGTGACAAGGGTTTTTTGGAGCTTTTGAGATTTATGCTAAAATGTACCGCTTTGCAAGTTCAGGAGACCAAATGCAAGACCAAGTAACAATTAATAAATCCATCGCCTCACGCCGGACCTTTGCGATCATCTCGCATCCTGACGCGGGGAAAACTACGCTGACGGAAAAACTGCTTCTGTATGGCAACGCCATCGAGTTAGCGGGCAATGTGCGCGCCCGCAAGAATCAACGCGCCACCACCTCCGATTGGATGGAGATGGAACGCGAACGCGGCATTTCCATTACCTCTACAATTTTGCAATTCCCCTATAAAAATTGCGTCGTCAATTTGTTAGATACGCCCGGGCATCAAGATTTTTCGGAAGATACATACCGCACGCTCTCGGCTGTGGATAGCGCCGTGATGGTGATGGATGCGGCGAAGGGTATTGAACCGCAAACTCTCAAACTGTTTGAAGTTTGTCGCAAACGCGGCATTCCAATTTTTACGTTTATCAACAAGATGGATCGTCCCGCCCGCGACCCGCTGGATTTGCTGGATGAGATCAAAAAAGTTTTAGGTATGGAGCCTGTGCCGATGAACTGGCCCATTGGCGATGGACCTGAATTTAAGGGCGTCTATGACCGCGCCGCGAAAGGCGTTTATCTCTTTGAAAGAACGGAACGCAACGAACGCCGGGCATTGGAAGAATTTATGCCTTTGGAAGAGCTGGTAGCTAAAAAAGTTTTATCTCAAACTCGCGCAGAGCAACTGGTTGAAAGCGTGCATTTATTGGATGAGGTAGGCGTGGTCTTTAATCATCAAGAAGTGTTGCATGAAAAACAAACGCCGGTCTTTTTTGGCAGCGCCGTGACGAATTTTGGCGTGCGCCAATTCTTGGATACGTTTATTCAATACGCGCCTGAACCGCAACCCTATGAAAGCGAAGACCGCATCATTTCTCCGCAGGAAAAAGATTTCTCTGGATTCATATTCAAAATTCAAGCCAATATGAATCCGAAACACCGCGATAGCGTCGCCTTTTTGCGAATTTGTTCGGGGCGCTTTGAGCGCGGCATGGATTTACTGCACGCCCAGAGCGGCAAGATGATTCGTTTGTTACGCCCATATAAGCCTTTTGCCACCGAAAGAGAAATTATTGACGAAGCCTTTGCCGGAGATGTTTTGGGCATTCCAAATAACGATGGCTTTGCCATTGGCGATACGCTCTGCGCGGGCGAACAGGTTAAGTTTGTGGCGCTTCCGCGCTTTCAGCCTGAGCATTTTGCCTTGTTGCGAAATACGGATTTGAATAAACAAAAACAATTTGCCAAGGGGCTTTCGCAATTAGAAAGCGAAGGCGCGGTGCAGGTGATGTATAACATCAACGCCTTTAAGCGCGAGCCAATTTTGGCGGTGGTGGGGCAGTTGCAATTTGACGTGGTACAAGCGCGCTTGAAGGCTGAATATAACGTGCCAACTGAATTGGAGAGATTGCCGCATGTTTTACTGCGCTGGATTCAAGGAGAAGATAAAGATGTAGAAGCCTTACCCAATCGCGGCGAGGTTATCATCGCCCGCGACTCACGCGAGGCTTGGGTGGCGCTCTTTGGCTCCGCTTTTTTGCTGAAGCATTATGCCGAGAAATATCCCGCGCTGAAGTTTATAGACGTAAGCGGAAATTCATAAAATTCAAAAGACGGACAAACTTGTCCGTCTTTTTGTTTTACAATTAATCAAAGGAATTACTTTATGTCCAAATATATCGGCGCGATAGATCAAGGCACCACCAGCACACGCTTTATTATCTTTGACCATGCCGGCACTGTGATTGCGGCGGATCAAAAAGAACATCGGCAAATTTACCCTAAGCCGGGCTGGGTGGAACACGATGCGCTTGAAATTTGGCAAAATACGCAAGCCGTGATGCAAGGCGCTTTGGAAAAAGCCAATTGTTCTTCTTCAGATCTTGCCGCCATCGGAATCACGAACCAACGCGAGACGACGGTCATCTGGGAGAAGGAAACGGGCAGGCCGATTTATAACGCCATCGTTTGGCAAGATACGCGCACCGACGTGATTTGTAATGAATTAGCCAAAGCAGGCGGGCAAGATCGGTTACGTTCAAAAACTGGTTTACCCTTAGCTACCTATTTTTCTGGTCCGAAAATAAAATGGATTTTAGACAATATCGCCGGCGCGAGAACGCGAGCCGAAAAAGGGGAGTTGCTATTTGGCACAATGGATACTTGGATCATTTGGAATTTGACCGGCAAGCACGTTACTGACGTTACCAATGCTTCACGCACTTTGCTGATGAATTTGCATACGCTCGATTGGGATGACGAACTGCTCAAGTTGTTGGATGTTCCAAAAGAGCTATTGCCTGCAATCAAATCTTCCGCTGAAGTGTACGGACAAGCAAAAGTAATTTTAGAAGGCGTTCCTGTCGCTGGCGATTTAGGCGATCAGCAAGCGGCTTTGTTTGGTCAAACGTGTTACAGCGCGGGCGAAGCGAAAAATACCTATGGCACGGGTTGCTTTATGTTGATGAACACTGGTCTAAACCCTGTGCAAAGTAACGCGGGCTTATTGACGACGCTTGGTTATAAAATTGGAAATCAAAAAGCGGTGTATGCCTTAGAAGGCTCAATTGCAATTGCCGGAGCGTTGATTCAGTGGCTGAGAGATAACTTGGGACTGATTCAATCGTCGGCGGAGGCGGAGGCGTTGGCGAAGAATGTCGAAGATAACGGCGGCATTTATTTTGTCCCAGCTTTTAGCGGGTTATATGCGCCTTATTGGAAGTCTGATGCGCGCGGCGTGATCGCTGGCTTGACTCGTTATGTCAATAAAAATCATATTGCGCGCGCGGCATTGGAAGCAACTGCGTATCAGACTCGTGAAGTGTTAGACGCGATGGAAGCCGATTCGGGAGTCAAGCTTAAGGCGTTGAAGGCGGATGGGGGGATGGTCTTCAATGAGTTGTTGATGCAGTTTCAAGCGGATATTTTAGACGTGCCAGTGGTGCGACCAAAAGTGGCGGAGACGACTGCCTTAGGCGCGGCGTACGCGGCTGGGTTGGCGGTTGGCTTTTGGAAAGATTATGACGAACTGCGCGTCAATTGGAAAAAAGATAAAGAATGGTCTCCAAAAATGAGCGCGAATCAGCGAGAGGGTTTATACTCAGGCTGGAAGAAAGCAATCACACGCACGTTTGATTGGGTTGAATAATTTTTTGCCGCAGATTACGCGAATTTTCGCAGATTATAATTTTGGGATAAATTATGGCTGAACTGCTTTATAAAGAATTATCCTATGCAATTGTTGGAGCGGCAATGGAGGTGCATTCCGTTCTTGGCTCTGGTTTTCTTGAAGCAGTTTACCAGTCTGCGCTTGAAAAGGAATTAAGTCTCCGTCAGATCTCTTTTGAAAGAAAAGTTAAATTGCCTATATCGTATAAAGGCGATTTGATTGGCGAATATGAAGGCGATATGGTGGTTGACGGGAAAATTATCGTCGAAATAAAATCAGTTTCTCGATTCAACTCTGCTCATGAAGCGCAAATCATTCATTACTTAACTGCGACAGGATTGCAACTTGGATTACTTTTAAATTTTGGCGCAAACTCTTTGGAATATCGGCGTATTATTAAGTCGCAAAAACAAAATCAAAAATCCGCGTCAATTGGCGAAATTCGCGGCAAAAACTTTTTGGATCACCAATGAATCGTAACGAAATTCTTTCTACACTTAAAGAAAATCCGAATGTTTCGGTGTTGATTATTGGGGCGGGCATCAATGGCATCGGCGCATTCCGTGATTTGGCGATTAACGGCGTGGATGTTCTGCTGGTGGAGCGCGGGGATTTCTGCTCTGGCGCAAGCGCCGCATCTTCACACATGGCGCATGGCGGCATTCGCTATTTAGAAAATGGCGAATTTCGTTTGGTGCGCGAGGCTGTGCAAGAACGCAATCGTTTGATTAAGAACGCGCCGCATATTGTGAAACCGTTGGCGACCGCCATCCCAATCTTTACCAGACTCTCAGGCATTTTCAACGCGCCCTTCAAGTTCTTAGGGTTATTAGATAAACCTGCCGAGCGCGGTTCGTTGATCATCAAACTTGGCTTGATGATGTATGACGCTTATACCGGTTCAAACCGAGTTGTACCGCGCCATCAATTTTTATCGCGTAGCGCTTCGCTTAATACATGGAAAAAGTTAAACCCAAATATCGTCAATACCGCCGTTTATTATGACGGTTTAATTTCTCACCCCGAACGCTTGGCGCTGGAATTGATCTTGGACGCTGAAACCGAAAATTCTAATGCGCGCGCTTTGAATTACGTCAGCATGGTCAGCGGCGAAAAAAACAAAATCTTGCTACGCGATGAATTGACCGATGAAACGTATGAAGTTCAGCCCAAACTGGTGATTAATGCCGCAGGTCCATGGATTGACTTTGCAAATTACGGGCTGGGACTTTCTACAAAATATATTGGCGGCACCAAAGGCTCGCACCTCGTTTTGAATCATCCCGAATTGCGCGCGGCGATTGGCGAAAATGAATTTTTCTTTGAAAACAAGGATGGACGGATTGTTTTAATCTTCCCGCTTCAAGACCGCGTTTTGGTTGGTACCTCTGATATAAAAATTGACCACCCCGATGAAGCGGCTTGTACCGAAGAAGAAATAGATTATTTCCTCAGCATGATTGCGCGGGTATTTCCCACAATCCAAGCAACCCGCGAGCAGATTGTTTTTCATTTTACTGGCGTGCGCCCGTTGGCAAACAGCGTTGCAAAAAATGCGGGTCAGTTTAGCCGCGATCATAGCATTGAAGTCCTAAGCGGCGAGTGGACCAACTTAACCTACCCTGTATATTCATTAGTCGGCGGCAAGTGGACATCCTTCCGCGCTTTTGCCGAACAAGTCACGGATAAAGCTTTGGACTTCCTCGCAAAGCGCCGCCAGAAAAGCACACGCGATTTGCCGATTGGCGGCGGGCGCGGCTTTGCCGTTGATGCAAATGAACAATCTCGTCAATTAGACGGTTTTGCCGCTTGGACTGGGTTGAGCAAAGACCGTTTGCAGACCTTATACGCCAGATACGGCTCGCGGATTGAAGCCGTGGCGAGTTTTATCAATCAAGCCAACGACGCTCCATTGAAATCTCTGCCAGAATATTCAAGGCGTGAAATTGCATTCTTGGCGCAACATGAAAAAATTATCCATCTAGAAGATTTGATTTTGAGAAGAACATTGTTGGCAATGCTGGGGCGCGTGACGAAACCAATGCTTGAAGAACTTGCGGA
>JADLCG010000154.1 GCA_020847355.1 Anaerolineales bacterium
GCATTAACATCTTTTTTCCGCCTTCGCTACTGGCGGCGTGGAGTAAGGCAAATTGACCGGTTTCGTCAATTAGGTAAATACCGGTGTGATAGTAATTAAATTTTTCGCTGACCAAGCGCGCAACCAATGGCAAGAGGTTCTCAAATTTTTGTTCGCTGGAAATTAGCTTAGAGATTTCGCTAACCACTTGTAGTTCACTGGCGCGTTTTTCGCTTTGCTGACGTGAAATTTCCAGATCGGTTGTGCGTTCTGCCACGCGAGCTTCAAGGTCGTTTAGCGTTAGGCTGAGGTCGTCGGTCATTTTGTTGAAGGCTTGCGCCAACTCGCCGACTTCATCTTCCGTGGCGATGATTGCGCGAACCGAGGTATCCCCAGCCGATATTTTTTCCGCGACTCTGGTTAACGAAATCAGCGGGGCGGCAATGAGTTGTGACGCGCCCAGCGCAATGACGAGCGCCAGCAGAGAAACTGCCAGCGAGACAAAAATAATATTACGAGTTTGTTGTCTAATTGCTTGAATATCTTTTTCTTTCGCTTCGCTCACCAGCACAACCCACGGCTGAGATTTGAGCGTTGTGCCGGTATTTTCGGCTTCGGCATTCAGGCTGGCGGAAAATGCCGTAAAGAAGGGGGCTGTTTGTATATTGTCAATTCCAGCTTTGAGTTCGGCGCTGACCTGGCTGGAGAGTTCGGGAGAAAGCGCTGAAGTGTACAACCCTGCTCTTGACTGGGTATCTGCTAACCGTAGATAAGAGGCGCTTTCGAGGAGTACGATGGATATGGAAGGATCTTTTAGTTGAATGTCGTTCGCGATCCATTGCAGAATAGCGGCTTGATATTCCACGCGCAGAACGCCAAGGGTGGAGCCGCTCGGCGTTTTGATGGGCGCGCTGAAATAAAAATTACCTTTGCCTGCTTCATTAAACATAACGCTAGAGACATACGGAAGATTTGTATTCATCGGAACTGAAAAATAGGGCTGGCTACTTTCGTCTCCGCCGGCATTTTCGGTATAGGTTTCTAGAACCTTCTTCCCGTTTTTGTCTAATAGGGCGTAGGAGGCAATGAAGATTGGATTTTTCTGTTGGAGCGCGTTTAAGTTTTGTAATGCCCGAGCTTCTTCAGGGCTATTTTTTCGCAGGTAAGCTGGCAGGGCAAGATAATCCAACAAGGTCACTTGCTTTGCGTCGGTTGAGATTTGGATAATTTGCGCTTGAAAAAAATCGTCATATTGATTTGCCGCCAAACCGCTGATATCGGCGAGCTGGTCGCGGCTCTCGCGGGTCAATGTAGCTTCCGCGATGTAGTTGTTATAGAGACCGAGAATTAATAAAGAGAGGAAGGTGGTAAATAAGAACGTTAAGATGAGCTTAGACCGCAAGCTAAACGTATTATATCTGCGCACTGCAATAATGAAGAAAATTGCTGAAAGAATTAGCGCGGTGATATTTGTATAAAGCGCATTCGGCTTTTGACCAAAGTCTGGCAGGATTTGATCTAAAATGACGGTGGCTAGACCAGCGGCAATTGAAAGCCAGACGCCGCTGGCGATTTGATTGCGCGGTAAAGAACTGGTGGATATGCCGATGCCGAGCATGACTGTGACCATGCCCAAGCTGACGCCTTGCCCCTTCCCGGCGAAAGGCGAGGCAAACGCTAGAAGCAGAACTGTGCCGAGTAAAATTTGCGCGCCTAGGGTAACTTTATCTTTAGCCGCCAAATAGGCTGAGAGGAAGCCAATTAGAGATACTGGAGCGGCGATTAAGATCCCAATGAAATTTGGGTTTTCTGAACGAAAGACAGTTGGCGCAAATAAAAGGATGATGGCGAGGAACAACGATCCAGTAGTTAAGCCGATCGTGATCGTGCGTTTACGACGGAGGCTTTCACGTTCCGCTGAAGTGGTTTGAATGCGAGGCGTAACTTTTTCGCTCATATTGATTAAGGTCTCTTTTTTCTGTTCCGCTTTAACAAATTCAATTTATTGAAAAAGAAACGACGAATTGATGAACAAGTTGAGGTCTGGCTGATTTCGCAAAACGCCTAGGTTGAGTAAAAAATCGGCGTTTGCTTGATAGGCGTCTTTGAGATCAATCATACTATCTGGCGCGCTATCGGAGAATAATACAATATTTTCCTGTAAAGTGTAGATTTGCGCGTCAACTGTAATGTCCTCCGCGGCGTAACCGATTTGCGCGGCGATGATCTGATTCGCTCGCTCAGGATTGGCTTTACGAAAATCTACGGCTTCAAACCAAGCTTTGAGAAATGCGCGAACGTCGTCCGGGCGTTCTTTTAGCGCTTTGGCATTGAATACAATCACATCCGGGATAATGGATTTGCTTGCGCCGCTTTGATACAAAATATGCGCCCCGTCCGCGATGGCTCGCGCCGCATACGGGTCCCAAGTATAGCCGGCGTCAACAGTCGCGCCTAAGTTTTCCGGAACTTCTTCGGCGGGGATGTTGAGCATGGTTACGTCTTGCGTATATAAACCGGCTTGCTTTAAGGCTTGAATTAGAAGAAACTCTCCGAATGTGCCGATCTCCGTGGCGACTTTTTTTCCTTTGAGACTGGCAATATTTGGAGTGTTCGCATCGCCGAGCAAATAGTAATTGCCGCCATCGTCGTTGATTGCGACAACATTTAACGGCGTTTTATCGTTCGTGCTAATTGCATCGTCCAACCCGAACAGGGCGCCGTCTAAGATGCCAGCCGCCAGGTCGGCGTATGAATCGGAGTAAATTGGATAGTAAACCGGCTCGACCTCAACTCCATATTTTTCAAACAACCCCAATTCTTTGGCGACGAGTAAAGTGTAATCGCCCCACCATAAGGTATATTCGACGCGAAGCGGAGATTTTGATTCGGCTTGGGTCTGTGCGGGGGCGCAGGCGGCGAGCAGGCAGACTGCCGTAATGAAGGTTAGTAAATTCAAGTAGAACTTTTTGGCGAACATTTTATTGCTCAATCCTGCTCCGCTAAATCTAAATCCATGGCGCCTGATTCGATTTGCACTAAAACGTCTGAGCCGCCCAGCGCTTTGCTCAATTCTTGCGCGGCAGTTTGGAGAATTGTGTCAAATTGCGCTGAAGCGCCGATCTTTGACGTAATTTCAGCGGTGACTCTTTCAACGTCTGCGCGTTGTTGCGTAGCGCGCAGGAGGGTGGCAGTTTCAATTGCCAAAGAAAGACGTTCGACTACTGCGGTCGCGATTTCTATATCGTCTTTAGACCAGTTAATTCCATTTTTGCTGTTCAGTGTGATCACGCCAATTACGCGCCCGCGCATTTGCACGGGGACGGAGAGTCTTCCGGCGGAGGCGTTGACGACTCCGTTTTGAAGGATATTGATCAAGGCGTTGCGCTGATTTGCGGCGAGGGGCTTGGTTGTTCCTTCGCTCCATTGCAAACCGCTACCCAACGTTTGTGGGCGCATCACTTTCCAAGTGGCTTGAACCGATTCGCTATAAGCGCTTTGCGCTTCGGCGAGGGCTTGACGAGCTTCTTCCAGCGTTTGCGTATTTTGAAGCGCCGCAGAAACTTGATTTGCCAAAGTCTCTAACACGGCGATATCGTCTCTGGAAAAAGCGTTTTCCGCTTCGCTTTGCACGTCTAACGCGCCGATGATTTCTCCGCTGATTTGGAGCGGCACGGCGATTTCGGAGCGGGTGCTTGGGAGGTCGGGATTGTCAAAGTAAACCGCATCCGCCCCAACGTCCAGGGCGATGCGAGATGTTCCAGTAGCGGTGGTGTAGCCGACGATGCCGGTCTGTCCAACTTGAAGTTTATGACCTCTCGCCAGCATCTTTTTTCCGCCCGGGCTGTTCGAGGCGCGCAGTACGGCGAATTCGCGGTTATCGTCCAACAAGAAGATACCGACGTGATAATAGCCGAATTGTTCGCTGATCACTTGCGTGATTTTTGAAATGAGCGTTTCTGAATCTTGGATATTGGAGACGATCGCGGA
>JADLCG010000155.1 GCA_020847355.1 Anaerolineales bacterium
CCGCTGAGCATTTGTTTCTTCATCATATCTTCCATGCCGGGCATGGAAGGCATTCCGGGCGGCATCAATTCCGCTTCCGTCTGCAAGGTGACTTTTGTGCCTGCGCCTTGCGCTTCCAAAATGTAACCGCTGATCACATCCGAAGCGGGCGGCGCCGCAAAGGTCTTGGTTCGATAGACTTTATTTTTTTCGTAACCGACCACTTCAGAAGTGATCGTATTTTGTACGCCGTTCAGCGCTTTGACGGTGGTTTTGATCTTCGTCCCTAATTGAATGGGACCGTCCGCCTCGACGCCAACGACATATTCGTTTTTCAGGCTGTCCAAACTGGATAGATATGAAAAGATTTTTTCTGCCGAGGCGTTGATCGTTGTGGAAGTTTCAATAAGCGTCATGGTTTATACTCCTGTTTTTTTCCAATAAGTTACGCTCATTATAGTGATTTCGCTCTCTTCCACAAGAACCCAAGTAGGAACAAGAACGTAGCCGTTAGTACTATCGCCGAGCCGGAGACAATATTCAAGTAATAGCTGAGATACAAACCAATCACGGATGAAAGCGCGCCAAGCGCCGCTGAGATTAACATCATCGGCAATAAGCGCCGCGCCAGCAAATAGGCGGTGGCGGCTGGCGTAACCAACATTGCGGCGACCAAACTCACGCCCACCGTTTGGAGCGAGACGACCACCGTCAGCGCCAGCAGAATCAGCATCAGGTTTCTGAGCAGTTCGGTGGGCAGGCGCAGGGTGGAGGCAAGGGCTGGGTCAAATGAAGCGACGAGAAATTGTTTATAAAAAATAGCGACGGTTAATAAAATCAAAAAACTCAAGCCGGCGATCAACCATAAATCCGAAGCGCTAACGCTGAGCACATTGCCAAATAAAATATGGCTCAAATCCACCGCGTAAGTTTGCATGGCGCTGATCAGGGCAATGCCGAGCGCCAGCGCCGCCGCAAATAAAATGCCGATGGCGGTATCTTCTTTTATATCGCCTTGCTTTGAGAAAAAGCCAATCCCTAAAGCGACGGCAATCGCCGCGACTCCCGCGCCGAGCAGGAGGTTGCCGCCAAATAAATAAACTACAGCCACGCCGGGCAGAATAGCGTGCGCCATTGCATCGCCTAAAAATGCCATGCCGCGCAAGACCACATACGTGCCCATCACGGCGCACAGCACGCCCACAATCACCGAAGCGAGCAAGCCGCGTTGCATAAATTGATAAGTCAGCGGTTCAAGCAACCAGTTCATTGCGCCTCTGCCGAGCGCGAGTGTTCCGCATCGGAAGCGCAACAATCATCTACTAACAGCAAGCCATTTTCCATGACCAACAAAGAACGCCCAAAGGCTTGGATCAGATTCTCTTTTGTGAAGACTTGTTGCGGCGCGCCGTAGGCGATCAGGCGGTGATTGAGAAGCAGAATTAGGTCGAAGCGCGAAGCGGCTAAATTCAAATCATGCGTGGAAATTAACATCGTCACTTCTTGATCTTGTAATTGATCCAACAGTTTGAGCGTCGCTTCCTGCATGGCGACATCCACGCCGGTGAAAGGCTCGTCCATCAAAAGGATGTGCGGCTCTTGCGCGATGGCGCGCGCCAAAAAGACGCGCTGTTGTTGCCCGCCGGAGAGTTGCCCAATGGAACGCGAAGCCAGATTGGTAATTTCCATTTTTTGTAAGCTGGCGGCGACAATTTCCCGGTCGCGCTTTGAAGGGCGGCTGAGCCAACCGCTTTGCCCATAACGCCCCATCATCACCACATCTTCAACGGTGACTGGAAAGCGCCAATCCACCGCCTCGCGTTGCGGAATATACGCCACGCAATCTTTATGCGCGCCGAGCGCTTCGCCGTGAATCAAAATTTTTCCGGCTTGAATGGGTAGCAAACCAACCAGCGCTTTGAATAACGTGGATTTGCCCGCGCCGTTGGGACCGACCACAGCCACGCGCGCGCCATGCGGAATTTGAAAATTTAGATCGTCCAGGATAATCTTTGAACCATATCCGAGGCGGATGTTTTGAACGTCCAAGCGGTGCGGGGTGTGAGTCATGTTTGCGCTACTTCAAGGCGTTGACGATTTTCGTCACGTTGGATTTCATCATCTCGAGATAAGTCGGCGCATGTTCGGTCAAGGATTCGAGCGCTAAATTGTTAACGACCTGCACGCCGGTTTCAGCCGCAATTTGATCCGCCAATTTTGTATTCTCCGCCGCATCTAAAAAGATAGCGGGCGCGCCAGACTTTTTGATCGCTTCAATTGAAGCGGCAATTTCCTGAGCGGAAGCGCTCGCCTCGGAACTAAGGCTTGGCAAAATTGAATCGACAACTTGAAAGCCGTAAGCTTCCGCAAAGTAGCCCAGGGATTCGTGATTGGTCACTAACAATCTTTTTGGCGCAGGGATTTGATCTACTTGCATTCGTATCCATCCGTCTAGTTCTTTGAGTTTGGCGCTGTAGGCTTCGGCGTTGGCGCTGTAAATTTCTGCGCCGCTTGGATCGGCGCGAATTAAACCATCGCGGATATTTTTGACATATTGAATGACGAAATTTGGGTTGAGCCACATATGCGGATCGCCGCCTATTTCGTCATTCAACGGCGTCAAGCCTTCGGTAGCGATAATCGTCAAGCGCTGTCCGCCGGCGTTTTTCAAGAGCGGATCAATGAAATGTTCATAATCCAACCCATTGATAATCAATACGTCACTCTCGGCGACTTTAGCTACATCTGCCGGGCGGGGCTGATAGGCGTGCGGGTCCGCGCCCAATGGAAGCAAGGAATCTACGTGCAGGCGCTCGCCGGCTACGTTTTGGGCGATCTCCGTCAGGATCGAAGTTGAGGCGAGAATGTTCAAAGCGGAATCAGCGCTCGGTGCGGCGAATCCGCACGCAGTTAAGCACAGGGTCGTGAGTAAAGTCAGGCTAAAAAATCTTTTCATGCGTTTCAATTCAAATCTATTTTATCTTCAAAAATAAAAGACTCCAGTTCTTGGAGTCTCTGGTTGGCTCAATTCTTACTGCGGCGGCGCGCCTTCGATAGGATAGCCTTTTTCATACCATGCGGATAAACTCCCGCTCAAACTAACTGCCTGCAACCCGGCGGAAGTTAATAACTCGCGGGCTTGTTGAGCGCTCGTCTCCGAACGGCTGACCACGAGAATGGTTTTGTCTTTCGGGATTTCATTCAAACGGTTATATAACTGATCTAATGGAATCAAGAGCGCGTTGGGGATGTGATATTCGTCCCATTCTGCGGGCCAGCTTACGTCTAAGACCAGCGCGCCATTTTGATACATTTGCAGAGCCTGATCTACGCTGACTGCGGCGGGCAATTTTTTATTTACGCCGCCGACGGCAATTAAATACACCGCCAGCGCCACCAACAAGACCACCGTCAATTGACCGGCGGGCTTGCGTAAAAATGGAAAGAGCGGTTTGCGCGGACGCAAATAATTTCGGCGGCTTCGCTTCATTTCTCAATATGCCTTGAGCGCGCTTTCTAAATCGGTGAACACTTCGAATATTTTAGTCAAGCCGACGGTTTCTAAAACCTGAAGCGTTGCCGCCTGCGGGTTTAACAACTTGACGTGTTGCCGCGCGAGTTCATCCCGCTTGGGATCGAGCGAACGAAAACTTGGTCTGCCGTTGGCGGAGTTTAGGCTTTGTCCGGCGAAGATCAAGGCGATGGTGTGTAATGCCATCAGCCCGGCGCTGGAGACATAGGCGGTTTGCTCTAAATCAATCAGCAAATCGCGCGCGCCGCCTGCGTAAAGTTCCTGCGCTTTCTGGATGGCGTTGGTATAAGTTGAAGAATCCAATTCCCCAGCCAAACTCAAGACGGTCACCGGCACGCGCGCGGCATGTGTAGAAACTGTGATGATCATCTAACTTCTCCTCAGTGCATTTTGAGCGTTCAATCAAAGCGAATCAATAGCGCCGCGAGAATTTTCACGGCGCTACAACTTCAAAAGCTAAAACGAATTGACGGCGGTTTGTTTATCGGCAAATACGTCGAACAAGGCGGAGAAACCCACCATATCCAAAACGCTGACGACGGCTTCTTGCGGGTTGAGGAATTTAATATTCTTTTGCTTACCGCTTTGGCGCGTGCGATCCATAGATTTGAGCGAGCGCCAGCCTTCTTCCGTATCGGGCAAAGTTTCGCCTTGCAAAATTAACGCAATCGTGTGCAAAGCCACCAGCCCGGCGCTGGAGATATAGTTGAGTTCGCCGAGATCGAGCAGAAAGTTTTTCGCTCCGGCGGCAAATTCTTTTTTTGCCGTTTCGATCAACTGTTGATACGATTGGCTGTCCAACTGCCCGATGATTTTCAAAACCGTCACGGCTTCGCGCCCTTGTTCTTGTGAAACTACAATATCCATAATCAGCTCCTTAACTTTAAGTTTTTTGATTATAAACCGCTTTGCGTTCCAGCCGCGCCAAGCGATGATCTATTTCCGCCAGCCAATGCTTGCGGATGTAGTTTGGCAAATCCGCCTGCTCCGCTAATTCTCGCGCCAAGCGCGCCCACTTCAGCGCCGCTTTCAAATTACGCGCATGATGTTCAAAGTGTTTCGCCAATTCAATGTGCGCATAAATATGATTCTTCGCCGCCGCTTCCTGCCACAAGCGCACCGCGCGATTTATATCCCCGCGTTTTTTTTGCAAGCTGGATAAGCGCCTCAGCGCCACGCTGAAATCTGCTTCTGCCAGCCCAAGCTCCAGCCCACGCTCATACAGACGAGCGGCTTCATCCCAGCGTTTCAAATCTTCAAATAGTTTTCCGAGCGCAATAAAATCCAAGCCATGCGTCACGCGCCCATTGTATGGGTCGGCTAATAATTCGCCCACATGATTCAACAAAGCCGCCATCGCTACCACGTCCATCGCATTATGATAGAAAACGCCAGCCAATGGGTCTGCGTGGCCCGTCCGCAGGTAATCGAAATACAGCCACGGGATTTCATAGCCGGGCGTTTCTTCGGAAGTACGTTGAAATTCCAAAATATGTTCTTCAAGATATTTCAACGCGCGCGAAGGCAGGCGGTCGCGCCACAATCTTCTGGCTAAAGGCAATAAATCCAAATGCGCATACCCTTTAAATGGAAGCGGAATATGATGCAATGAATAGCGTGTGGTTAATAACGGCGCGTCAAAAGATTTGCCGTTAAAAGTCACCAGCGCTTCGCAGGGCGCGAGGAAGTTCGCTAGCTCTTCCAAAAGCGCCGCTTCTTCGGCTGGATCGCGCATGAAGAACTGGCGCAAGACGAATTTGCCGTCAATCAAACGCGCGGCGCCGACGAGGAAAGCATAAGTCCCTGTGCCGCCGGAAAGCCCGGAAGTTTCAGTATCTAAAAAGGCGAATTGCGAAAATTCTAAATTGGAGATACGCGCATCCTTTGCCCATTCCGCGATGAGCGCCGGCGGCGAAGCGGAGAATGGCGAAGCGTTGCCGTGAAAATATTCCGCGCCGTAACTTTTTTCGGCGACGAAGACTTCGCCGAGCGGGTTGGAGCGAAATGTTCCAGCGAGGATAGATTCTAAAGACGGGCTGGCAGGCTTGGGCGGAGTGGGGAGCGAACTTCCAGTTTTTACGCCGAGCGCTTTTAGTTTATCCGCAAGAGAAGACATGGTTATATTTTAATCGGCTTAGATTAAATTTCATGCTACACTTGCTGAATATCTTCCATGCAAAAAGCCCTCCCCTTTTGGCTGAAAATTTTATACGGCTCCGGCGATTGGGGCATTTCCAGCATTGGAATGCTCCGCTCTATTTTTTACGCGATCTATTTGACGGACGTGGTGGGGATTGAGCCGCGCCTCGCTTCGTTTGGCGCATTGGCTGGCATTGTTTGGGATGCGATCAACGACCCGATCATTGGCGTTCTCAGCGATCGGGTGAAATCAAAATTGGGCAGGCGGCGACCTTTTCTTTTATGGTTTGCGTTTCCCTTTGGGTTGAGCTTTATCATGCTTTGGTCTGCGCCGCAGTGGGATAATCAAATTGCGTTGGTTAGTTATGTGACGTTGGCGTTTATGCTTTCTGATACGTTGACTACGTTGGTCTCCGTGCCTTATATGGCTTTAACGCCCGAGTTGACGCAAGATTATGACGAGCGGACTTCGCTTTCGAGCTTTCGATCTTTCTTTCAGCTTTTGGGCGCGATGATCGTGGTGGTTGCCGCGCCGATGATCGTGGATGCGGTGATTGAAGCGGGCGGCTCGCAACAACAAGGGTTCATTGCCGCTGGAGCGGTTTTTGGCGCTTTGGGTTCATTGCCGCTTTTTCTGATCGGCTGGCTGATCAAAGAAAATTTTGTGCCGGAAGAAGCGGTTGAAATTCCGTTCCGCGAATCGCTGAGGATTACGTGGAAAAATATCCCCTTTCGTTACGCGGCTGGGATTTATATGTTCAATTGGTCGGCGGTGGATATGATCTCGATCACGTTCCCGTTCTTTTTATTGTATTGGGTGGCGCAAGGCAACTTACTGGCGAAGATCAACATCCTCGGCGTGAATCTCGCGCTGGAATCCGCTTTTTTTGGCGTGCTGATGTTTGTTTGTATTTTGTTCATCCCATTCTGGCTGTGGCTGGCAAAGCGCTATAACAAAATTCAGGCTTATTTGCTCGGCATGTTTTTTTGGGTGATCGTAGAATTATTAATCTTCACTATTCAACCCGGTCAGATAAGCTACCTCTTGGCGCTCGCCGCCTTTGCGGGGATTGGCGTTTCTGCCGCTTACATCCTGCCCGATTCGATTCTGCCGGACGTGATCGAATGGGACGAACTTCGCACGGGGCGCAGACAGGAAGGCGCGTATTACGGCATTCGCACGTTGATCCGTAAACTCACCGGCGCAGGCGTGATTTTTGTGACCTTGCAAATTTTAGGCTGGTCGGGTTATCAAGCCCCGCCGGAGGGAGTAGCGCAGTTCGCGCAACCCGCTTCAGCGCTGTTGATGATTCGGCTGATGGTTTCGTTCATTGGCGCAGGGATTCTCTTTGGCGCGATTCTGTTGGCTTGGCGTTACCCGCTCACACGCGAGAGATATGAACGCGTGCAAAGGTTATTGAGCGCCAAAAGAAATAAAAACGCGGAAAGCGCCTAAGCCTTCCGCGTTCAACCTGCAACTTGCAACCTTCAACCTTCTATATCATCGTCGGCTCTTCGTATTTTCCAAACACTTTCGTCATCACGCCCACAATTTCGCCCAAAGTAACATAAGCGTGAACGCATTCCATAATATAGGGCATGGTATTTTCCGTGCCTTCACAAGCGATGCGTAAACGGTCTAAGGTTTGCCCAACCCGGCCCGCATCGCGCGTCTTGCGGACTTCGGCAATCCGCGCCACTTGCCGCGAATAACCGTTCGGGTCCATCTTGAGGATTGGAATGCTCAGGGGTTTATCTTCCGCATAGGCGTTAATGCCCACAATTTTACGCACGCCGGTATCAATCTCGCGTTGATAGCGATAAGCCGCGTCGGCGATTTCGCCTTGCATAAAGCCTTTTTCAATCGCCGGAATCACGCCGCCCAAATCCTCGATACGCCGGAAGTAGGCATACGCATCGCGCTCAATTCGGTCAGTTTGCGCTTCGACGAAGAAACTCCCCCCCAGCGGATCCACCGTATTGGTCACGCCGGATTCTTCGGCGATGATCTGTTGCGTGCGTAAGGCAATCGTCACCGAATGTTCGGAAGGCAAAGCCAGGGCTTCATCCAGCGAATTGGTATGTAAAGATTGCGTGCCGCCCAGCACGGCGGCTAAAGCCTGCACTGCCACGCGGACGACGTTATTTTCAGGCTGTTGCGCGGTGAGCGAAACGCCCGCCGTTTGCGTATGGAAGCGTAACAACCACGATTTTGGATTTTTAGCTTTGAAGGTTTCGCGCATTTCACGCGCCCAAATGCGGCGCGCCGCTCGATACTTGGCGATCTCTTCAAAGAAATCGTTATGCGCGTTGAAGAAGAAAGACAAGCGCGGCGCAAACTCATCCACATCCATGCCGCGCGCAACGCCCCAACGGACGTATTCCAAACCGTCCGCCAGCGTAAACGCCAATTCCTGCGCGGCGGTGGAACCGGCTTCTCGAATGTGATAACCGGAAATCGAAATCGTATTCCATTGCGGAACTTTCTGCGCGCCAAACTCCATCG
>JADLCG010000156.1 GCA_020847355.1 Anaerolineales bacterium
CATCGGTTGGCTCGGGAAATTTGGCGGCAATCAAAGCAATGGACCAGTCTTTGGCAATTTCCGAGATTCGAGAATCGAGAATCGAACTTCGGAGGTGTCCCCAAATTTCTTCGGTGATAAACGGCGTAAAGGGATGTAGCAAACGCAATGAAGTATCAAACACTTTGGCAAGCGTTTCTATTGTCTGCATTCTATATTCTGCATTCTGCATTTGAGTTTTTGCAATTTCTACATACCAATCGGCAAAGTCGCTCCAGATAAATTCGTAAATCTCTTGTCCTGCTTGCCCATATTGAAAGTTTTGGAATTGGCGTTCGACGTTGCGGGTCAATTTATTTAATTTTGCTTGAATCCATTGGTCGGCGAGGGACAAGGAAGTAGGAACTAGGGGATTAGGAGAGCTACTTCCTAATTCCTGATTCCCAATTCCCTCAATCGCTGAGATCACAAATTTACCCACATTCCAAATCTTATTTGCGAAGTTGCGGTTGGCTTCGACCTTCTTCACGCCTACGTTGGTATCATTTCCGGGCGTAGAACCCACTAACAGCGTGAAGCGTAGCGCGTCCGTTCCTAAATCATCCATGATGATCAATGGGTCAATCACGTTACCTTTGGTCTTGGACATTTTTTGTCCATGCTCATCGCGCACGAGACCATGCAAGTAAACAGTATGAAACGGCGCTTCGCCCGTAAACTCAAGTCCGCTCATAATCATGCGCGCCACCCAGAAAAATAAAATATCGTATCCCGTTTCCATGTAGGATGTTGGATAAAAATATTTTAAGTCTGCAGTTTGTTGGGGCCAGCCCAATGTGGAGAAGGGCCATAAGCCCGATGAAAACCAAGTATCTAACACATCATCATCTTGACGAATTTCTTTTGAGCCGCATGTGGCGCATTGGGTTGGGTCTTGGCGCGCAACGGTCATGTGATTTTCTGGGCAATACCAAACCGGGATGCGATGCCCCCACCACAACTGACGGCTGATGCACCAATCTTTTATATTTTCAAGCCAATTGAAATAGGTTTTTTCAAAACGCTCGGGCACAATTTTTATTTTTCCATCGCGTACAACCTCTAAGCCAGCGCTCGCCAGCGAATCCATTTTTACAAACCATTGTTCCGAAATCATCGGTTCGACAATTTCTCCGCCGCGTTGTGAACGTGGAATGGTTGTGCGATATGGTTCGGTTTTGATGACTAAATCTGCGGCTTGCATATCTGCCCACAGATTTTTTCGCGCTTCAAACCGATCTTGATGTTGGTACTTGCCTCCGTTGGCATTGACCTTCGCTTCAACATCCAAAACCGAAATGATCGGCAAGTTGTGACGTTGCGCAATGGCATAATCATTCGGGTCGTGACCTGGCGTAATTTTCAATGCGCCCGTGCCAAACTCCATGCTGACGTATTCATCTGCAATCACTGGAATTTCACGATTCACAATTGGCACTAGCGCTGTTTTGCCGATGAATTTTTTATAGCGTTCGTCTTCGGGGTGAACGGCAACGGCGGTATCACCTAAAATAGTTTCAGGGCGAATGGTGGCTACTGGGATAAACTCGCCCGAATCTTTTAATTGATATTTGAAATAATATAACTTTGCGTCTTCTTCGCTATATTCCACTTCCAGATCGGATACGGCAGTTTTCAGCCCAGGCGACCAGTTGATCAAGCGTGGTCCGCGATAGATAAGTCCTTTTTCGTAGAGACGAACAAAAGCCTCACGCACTGCCACGCTCAAGCCTTCGTCCAGCGTGAAGCGTTCTCGATCCCAATCACAGGATGCGCCCAGCCTGCGGATTTGATTCGTAATCATGCCGCCGTATTTCTTCTTCCATTCCCAAGTGCGCTTAAGAAATTCCTCGCGCCCCAGTTCTTCACGAGTCACTTCTTCGTGTTTGAGCAAATCTTTTTCAACCATCAATTGCGTGGCAATGCCTGCATGGTCTGTGCCTGGAATCCACAAAGCAGAATAGCCTTTCATGCGATGATAACGAATCATCAAATCTTCCACGCTCACAAACATAGCGTGACCAATATGCAACTCACCCGTCACATTGGGCGGCGGAATAGCAATCACAAATGGTTTAACATTTGGGTCAAAGTTTGCATTATTGGGGTCATTATGCGGTTTGAAAAATCCGCCCGCCTCCCACATGGCATAAATGCGCGGCTCAGTAGCTTTGAAATCGTAGGCTTTGGGTAATTCTTTGGTCATTTTATATTCCTTCTTTCTATAAAACTCTGTTGGTTGAGACGCAAGCAGTCGAAACCAATAAATTAAAAAATACTTTTCATTAATGGGTGGTCTCGATACGTTGCTCATTCATTCGCAACTACTCGACCACCGAGTTTACTTAAAATAAAAACACTTCATCCAATCAGAGGACGAAGTGTTGCTTCGCGGTACCACCTCAATTCGTTATTAGTTAGCTAGTTTTTTAGTTGAGTAGTTTGCTAGTTACTAAAACGCGCTTGATTTGCTGTAACGGGCTGACCCGCGCTGGTCTAGTAATTGATAATTATCAATATTCTTCAGCGAAAATTTCAGACGACTTCGTTGATATTACCCTGCGGATGCTTTCACCTTGTACATCCTTCTCTATCAGGTATTTTTCAATTACTACTTCTGAATGGCGGGATTATATGCTTTGAAGAATAATGCGTCAAGCGCGCAATTTGGCGAAAAAGCTCCGTTACTTATACTGCTGAATTGGCACGGCGATTCCAGCTACCAGCCACAGAACTTCATCCGCTTCCTGCGCCAGCCTTTGATTGGTCCAGCCGAGCAGGTCGCGATACACGCGCCCCATTTGATACGGCGGAACGAGCCCCAAGCCAACTTCATTCGTAATCACAAGCCACTCTTCATCATGTTCACGGATATATTTAATCAACTCGCCGATTTCATTTTCTAACGCAACTTTTGCTTTGGCTTCATCTACTAAATCAGCTTCAATAAATTGCATAAAAATATTGTTCGCCAGCAAGGTAATACAATCTAATAAATAAATTTCTGTTTGTTGCGGATGTTGAAGCAGATAAGCGGAAATATCTTTTTGAATTTCAAGCGTTTGCCATTCCGCTGGGCGATCTTCACGATGCTTTTGAATGCGCGCTTTCATTTCATCGTCCCAAGCTTGGGCGGTGGCGATGAAAGTTATCGCCTTTCCAGATTCTTCAGCAAGCTTTTGCGCGTAAGACGATTTGCCGCTCCGCGCGCCGCCGATAATAAAGGTCAATTTGCCCATATCATTTTCTCCAATGTTTTCATGTCCAATGCAATTTCCACGGCGCCCGCCAAAGCCTCTAATGATTTTTCAAAACGACTCGCTTGTGACGCAACTTCGCCTTGCCAACCCAAGCGACTCAACCAAGCATGACGAAACGAATCGTTTGCGAATAATCCGTGAATGTAACAACCCCACACTTTGCCATTGGACGAAACGCCTCCTTCTTTAACTGAAACTTGGTTGCCGTTACGAGCGACAATCTCCAACCATTGGGTTTGACTGTGCGTCTCACCCGTGTGAATTTCATAACCTTGAATCATTTCGTTATGTAAGTTTTCAAAATTCAAAATCTTTGCTTGGGCTTGATAGGTATTTTTTTGTTTTGCAAAAGTCGTCGTGACGGGCAATAAACCCAAGCCAGCTATTGAATCTATTTTAGATTCAACCTGAAATGGATCGTGAATGACTTCGCCAAGCATTTGATAACCGCCGCAAATTCCAACGACTGCGCCGCCTTTTTTTGCAAATTGGATAATCGCATCTGCCAGCCCTATTTCACGCAACCAGATTAAATCCGCGATGGTACTTTTTGTGCCGGGGATAATAATGGCGTGCGGATTTCCAAGTTTTTCAAGCGAGTCAATGTGGCGAATGTGAACATTTGGTTCTGCACGAAGCGCGACAAAATCGTCGGCGTTGGAGATGCGCGGCAAGGCTAAAACGGCGATATCGGTTTGGGATGTTGAAGCAGGCTCGGCTGAGAGAGAAGCGACTTCTACTGAAACGGCATCTTCGTCAGGCAAATATAAATCCCGAATGTATGGAATCACGCCCAGCACAGGCACATTCGATTTTTGTTCGATGATTTGAATTCCATCATCAAACAACGAAAGATCGCCGCGAAATTTGTTAACGATGAAACCGCGCATAAGTTTTTGTTCATCGGGTTCGAGAAGAAAATGCGTGCCAATCAATTGAGCAAAGATTCCGCCCCGATCAATATCGCCGACGAGCAGGACGGGAGCGTTTGCATATTTGGCAACCGCCATGTTGACGATATCGCCGCGTTTGAGATTTAACTCCGCAGGACTGCCCGCGCCTTCGATGATGACGAGTTCATAATTGGCGCGCAAACGATCCAAAGATTCTTTGACGGCTTGCCAAAGAATTTCTTTTTTTTCATAATACGTTTTGGCTTCCAGCGTTTGCCACGGACGACCCAGCAAAATAATTTGCGAACGCGAATCAGCTTCGGGTTTTATCAACACGGGGTTCATATCCACAGTGGGCGCAACTTTTGCGGCGGCGGCTTGCAAAGCTTGGGCGCGACCAATTTCACTGCCATCGGCGCAAACAGCGGCATTATTGGACATGTTCTGCGCTTTGAACGGCGCAACCTTGATTCCACGCCGCGCAAAAATTCGGCATAGCGCGGTTACGATCAAACTCTTTCCAGCAGACGAGCTACTGCCTTGAATCATTAATACTTTGGCGGTCATATAAAATGATTTACGTCATTCAATAAATTCAAGATAACGCTATCGGCATAGACGTTCAATTCGCTGAGCGAGGCTTGAGCGACTTTGAATTGCCAGTAGCGATTTAATTCCACGCCGAGCAGGGCGGCGAGCAGGGCTTGCAAGGCTCCGCTGTGCGAAACGACTAAGACGGTTTGGTCTTCGTGTTTATTTTTGATTTCATCAAACGCGGCGCGGACGCGCTGTGCCAACTGCTGGAGCGTTTCGCCGTTGGGCGTGGAAATATGCGCGGGGTCGCGCATCCATTCTTCAAATAAGGCGGGCGAATGCGCGGACATTTGTTTGTAGGTCATGCCTTCCCATTCGCCAAAAGATAGTTCGCGCCAACGCGGATCGGTTTGAATTTCAAGTTGATGAAAGTTAGCAATGGCTTGAGCGGTGTCTTTGGCGCGCGCTAGATCGCTGGCATAAATTGCATGAAGCGTTTCTTTTGAAAGCCTTTTGGCAAGTTGTTTCGCTTGTTCTTGACCTGTTTGATTTAACGGCGTATCGCTCTGACCTTGATAACGACCAGCGATGTTCCAATCGGTTTGTCCGTGACGGGCGAGGAGGAGGCGCATAAGGAAAGGATGAATGAAGAATAATGAAGGATGAAGGATGAAGGATAAATTTAGAATGATGAATATAGAGCAAATGCCAAAGCGGAAAGAAGTATGGCGCTAAAAAGAATTTTTCTTGATGCGTGGAGATGCGCTATTTGCGGTTGCGGCAAACCTTTGCCAAGCTGATAATGATCCACTTTCTCTAATTCTACTTGCAATGCGCCCGCCATAGCGCTCATTGGGACGCCCGCATTGGGGCTGGCAGTTTGACTTGAATCTCGCCACATGATTTTCCAAGCGTTGCTAAAACTCGCCTTACAAAATGGCGCAGATAAAACAATAAATAAACCTGTTAGTCGTGCGGGGATGAAATTTAAGAGGTCGTCAAATCGGGCGGGGAATTTTCCGAGCCATTCTCTGGCAGGGTCACGATAGCCGAGCATTGAATCGGCGGTGTTGACAAAGCGATAGGCAAACGCCGCAGGCAAACCGCCAATGGCGAAGAAGAACAACGGGGCAACGATTCCATCTGAAGCATTTTCAGCGACCGATTCGATTGCGCCCGCGCAGACTTGCGCTTCCGTTAATTGAGTCGTATCGCGGCTGACTAGATGCCAAGAGAGCAATCTTCTAGCTTCGATCAAATCATTATTTTGCAAAGCAATTTGCACTTCTTTGGCGGCGCGGTCCAAGCCGCGCAGAGAAATTGTCAGCTTGAGAAAAAGCGCTTGAAACAAAACCCCAGCCCAGAGCGGAAGAAAAGCGGCGCTGTATGCGATTGCGAATCCTGCTCCAGCGGCGAGAAAAATCCCAATGAGGAGAATCAA
>JADLCG010000157.1 GCA_020847355.1 Anaerolineales bacterium
ATTTTTGACGAATCGTATTCTTCATCACATCCTGCTGAGAAACGTTCGTCACCATCTTCGTGCGCTCCCAATATTCGCGGATCATATCGGCGGCTTGCGCGGGATGATCCACATCGTCAAAAGCCACTTTCCCAACGAAGGTGCGCACAATCACATTGCCAAAATCCAAAACGCGCCCGATCATATCCGTCTCCACGCCCACGGAGAGAATCGTGCTCAACGGCGCTTCCTGACGGCTATCATGCAAGCCGATTACTTTTTCCAACAAAATCACGCGCTGGTTGGTCACAATATAATAATCATTGCCCCAATCAATCGCATTCCAAATCCCCCAAGCGATAATGGCGAACAATGAAGCCACCCCAACTGCCAGCGGCGTCACCGCGCTGGTAATGCCGCTCACGGCGAACAACCCAAACGGGATTAATAACGCCAAGGCTGGCGCGAGCAATACACGATAAAGCCGCAAAATATGGCGGCGGGCGATGAAGTAAATCACCTCGTTCGCGCCCAGCCATTTGAATTTCGTCGCGCGCGCCAACTTACGGCTTTTGATGGATACTTTGAAATTCGGTTTAAGTTTTTCGTAGTTTTGAATGAGTTCTTCAAAACGCTTGCGCGGAAGAAAGAGCAAAACGCAATCTTCCATAGCGGTCACGGTCGCCGAGCGATTGCGGTTTTCAAACAAAGCTTCTTCGCCAAAATAATCGCCCGCCACTAACCAAGCCAGAAATTGCTCTTCCCCTTTTTCATACGGGCGCGTCACCTTAACGCGCCCTTTATAAATCAAATAAAAGCCATCCGGCTTTGCATTGCGCTTAAAAATCACGTCCCCATTCGAGATTTCCTTCTCAGACATAGTTTGAGCGATCCCCGATAACTGCTCCTCTTTCAAACCGTTGAAGAGATGGATTTTATCCAGAAAAATAATGCGTTGCTTGATTCCAATCACGCTTTGATTCTATCAAATTTCACGCGGAATGGGACATCCACAAATTATGGCTTTTGCGAACATAAAAGCGCCGCACTCCGGACCTTTGGCAGATTCCGCTCAATCTACAATTTCTACCCCAGCCAGTTTCTCGATCACGCCCACCACTGCGGCATTATCCAATTCGCGCATCCCTTGCTCGATCATCAGCTCAAAGAATTTTGTATTCTCCTCGGTCGCCGAAAGCGGGATCGCATATTCTTTCGCGGTTTCTAAAACAATCTTCATATCTTTCAATTGCATATACGCCTTAAAGCCCGGGTTGCGATTGCCCGCAAACAGCCGCGGCGTTTTCACATCCAAAGCCCAGCATTGCGCCGCGCCGCCTTTGATCGCATCCACAACTTTTCTTGGGTCCACGCCTGCCTTCTTAGAGAAGACGAGCAGTTCGCCCATCGCCACCATCTGCGCCGCCACCATGATTTGATTCGCCGCCTTCGCCACTTGCCCAGCCCCCGAATCGCCGACATGCGTAATCGCCCGTCCCATAGTTTGCAAAACTGGCATGGCTTTTTCAAGCGCTTCCGCTTCTCCGCCAACCATGATCGTCAGCGTGGCATTCTTTGCGCCCACATCCCCGCCGGAAACCGGCGCATCCAGAAAGAAGATATCTTTCTCCTTCAACTTTTGGGCAATCCTCCGCGCAACAACCGGCTGGATCGTGGAATTGTCCGCCACAATCAAGCCGCTGTGACCGCCCGCTAAGATTCCATCTTCGCCCAGCGCCACTTTTTCTACATCCGGGGAATCGGGCAAGTTAGTGAAGATCAAATCCGCTTGTTCCGCCACTTCCCTCGGCGAATTCGCCGCTTTGGCGCCTTCAGCGACTAGTTCATCCACTGCGCCGCGCGAACGGTTATGCACCGCGAGCGGAAAACCGGCTTTCAGAATATTCCGCGCCATCGGCTTACCCATCAATCCAAGACCAATATATCCGACTCTTAACATCGTCAAACTCCTTATTCGATATAATTACCACATGCCGATCATACAAGCAATAACTCAAAAAAGCCAGACTGAAAGAAAAAACCTTGCGAATTGGGCAGACTTGCTCTTGCTTGTATTTCTCTTTCTATATATTCTAGCAGGAATAAAAATAACCCCTTTTCACGGAGACGAATCTACTTATATTTGGATTAGCGAAGATTATGACCGAATTGTAAAGCAAGGCAAACTCAATCAAGTTCTTTATGCGCCCGAAGGGAACGCAAAGCAATACTTGCGCCTTTCGACAGGCTCAATTCTAGCTTACTCAATCGGCTTCGTCCGAGATATTACTCAAAACCACGATCCAATCACAAAATGGCTTTGGGGTTCTTCATGGGAAGAAAATATTTCGCAGGGAAATTTGCCGACTGCCCGACTTTTAAACCTAGCTCGAGCCTGCTCTGCCGTAATGGGCGGTCTTGCCATTGTCTTTCTCTTCTTAAGCGCCCGCCTCTTATTTTCATCTCGGCTAAGCGCCTATTCAAGCGTATTAATCTTCGCCACGCAAGGCGACGTTCTCCTCAATATTCATCGCGCAATGCAAGAAGGTCCAAAATTTTTATTCTTAACATTAAGCGTCTATCTGGCTGTGCATATTTTGAAGGGTTTTCAAAACGGCAGAACAAACCGAGTTTTATATCTTTCACTAGGCATATCAAGCGGATTGGCGCTAGCCACCAAGCAGGATCTGGTCCCCATGTTGGTTGCAATCTATGGCGCGCTTGGCATAATTCCAATTTGGCAAAAGCAGGCAAGCAAGCTTATTTTGATTAACATATTATTTCTCGGCGCGGCGACAATAACTGCATACGCGGTCTTCCTAATTTGTATGCCAGTCTTTTGGAAGTGGTGGGAAAGCGCAATCGCCTTAATCGGCATCGGCATAATTCTCTATCAACTTCCGTTTTGGAAGAATAGCCGTACAGGCATTTTCTTAACCCTAGCGAGTCTCATGCTAATTATCAGCATGACTTTGAAAGCGCCCGCCCAATGGACCACGCTTTTCACCCCCGTCCAAAGCATGGTCAAGTTGCGTCAGGAAATGAGTCCGGCTTCTCACGAATCAAATTGGCTAAAAAACAAGGCGGCATTCTTTGCAAAAACAATTCTATTTTCAAAAGCCATGTACATGGAAGTCGCCAGTTTTGACGTGCCGCCTTTCCATGCGCAAATTCAGGCGTATGAAGATTCTTTCCTCAGCGGACGAACCGACTCGACGCTTATAGATTTATCAATCATGCTTCTCGCTATTATCGGAGGCTTAGCTTTACTAATGAATTTCAATTCAGAGAGCCTCTTCACTTACGCTTTACTAGTTATCTCCGGCGTCTTATTATTTCTAGCGACGCCGCTTCCATGGCAACGCTATCTTCTAATTATGCAAATTCCATATTCGCTACTAGCGGGCGTAGGTATATCTTCCGTTTGGAATCGGCTTCAGGGATTAACACTTAAGCCGAAAAACAAACAACTGCCCCTCGGCTGAGGAGCAGTTGTCAGTTAGGCGCGAAGCGCTTATTTAATCTCGTAATTCATGCTCACCGAGACTGAGATGCTCAATTGTCCGGGTTGAATCGGCACACTTGCCGCCGCTTCATAAGCCGCCCCGCCACCCTTGCCGCCATAAGTCGGGTACGGGCTATTATCATAAAAACTAATGGATTGAATAGCGCCGAGTTTGATGCCGGCCGCATCCGCCAATTCCTGCGCTTGCAGTTGCGCGTCCTTCACGGCTTTAGCGCGCGCCTCTTTGATCGCGGC
>JADLCG010000158.1 GCA_020847355.1 Anaerolineales bacterium
CGAGATTCGCTTCGTCAAAAGAAGGTTGCCATTGATTATCCCAATCGTCGGGGAAGTTATCCGGCGGGGGCGGCATATCCTCGTCCATTGCATAAGCGGGTTCTGGTTCGGCAATTTGCGGGACGAGCTTGGGTGGAATCGGTTTGGGCGTTGGATTCTGCTTTTGGACGGGAGCAAGCCCGGGCTTAGGGAGCGGCGCTTCTGGTCTGCGCGGAGCATTGGTCTCGTCACGCGGGAGTAAAGGTTTGGCGGAGACATCTTCCGCGGCGGTGGTTATTTTTATTTCTGTGCTGACGCTATCCACTAAGATTTTGGGCGGCGGGTTGCTTTGATCCACTTTGCCTTCGACGATCACAATTTGACCGACGTTCATTAGCTCTTTATGTTTTTCCCAAGTTCTGGGGAAGAGGACCAACTCGATGTTGCCTTGAATATCTTCGATGGTGACGAAGCCCATAGATTTGCCGGTTTTGGTGGTGTAGGGGCGCACGGCGTTGATCAGCCCGGCGATGCGGACTTTTTCTTCATGTGCGGCTTCGGATAATTGACCTGAAAAGTAGCTGACGATTTGCGCGAGTTGGGTTTGAAATTCGTTGAGCGGGTGATCGGAAATATACAACCCGATTAGTTCGCGCTCCCAATTGAGCATGTCTCTTTTTTCAACGTCTTTGACTTCGGGTAATTGGATTTCTTCAATGATGCCGGTAGCCGCGCCAAAGAGACTCATTTGTCCGGCGTTGGCGGCGCGGAAGTGATTGTTGGAGATGGCGATGATGCGATCGAGCGCGGCGAGCAGGGAAGCGCGGTTGCCAAACGAATCTAGCGCGCCGACTTTGATCAAACATTCTAAAGAGCGCTTGCCGACGGCGCGTAAATCTGCGCGGCGGGCGAAGTCGTTTAAGTCGGCGAAGTTTCCGCTTTGGCGCGCGGTGACGATAATTTCAACCGCGTTTGAACTGACGTTTTTGACTGCGCCTAAGCCGAAGCGAATGCTGGGCTGGCTTTCATGGTCTTCGATGTTGAAATCCCATACAGAGGCGTTGATGTCTGGCGCGAGAACCGGCACGCCTAAGGTGCGCGCATCCGCCACGTACCAAGCCACTTTCTCCATCTCGCTCGCGGAAGCGGACATTAGCGCCGTCATAAATTCCGCGGGATAATGGGCTTTGAGGTAGGCGGTTTGTACGGCGAGTACGCCGTAATCGGCGGCGTGACTTTTGTTAAACCCGTAACGCGCGAATTCTTCCCAATCCGAATAAATTGCTTCGGCGGTGGCTGACTCCATGCCTTTTTCAACTGCGCCTTTGACGAACTTGGCGCGATGCTTGTCAATATCTTCTTTTTTCTTTTTGGAGATGGCTTTGCGTAATTCGTCCGATTCGGATGGCGTATAACCGGCTAATTCGACTGCGGCGCGCATCAGTTGTTCTTGGTAAACGGGAATGCCGTAGGTATCTTGAAAAATCGGCGCCATATCGGGGTGACGGTATTCCACTTCCGCTTCGCCGTGCATGCGCGCAATGTAATCGGGGATGAACGCCATCGGACCCGGGCGGTACAAAGCGACCATGGCGATAATGTTATCGAGATTTTGCGGCTTCATTTGGATCAGCCAGCGCGTCATGCCGCCGCCTTCCACTTGGAACACGCCGGCTGTTTGTCCCGCGCCCATCAATTCAAAAGATTTAGGATCGTCAAGGGGAATGGTGTTCAAATCCAGGCGCTGACCGTGGCGCTTGAAGATCATCTCGCAGGCGCGCGCCATAACCGTCAGGGTGCTTAATCCAAGAAAATCCACTTTCAACATGCCGAGCGTGTCAAGAATGCCCATTTCAAATTGCGTCACCGCTTTGATCGGCGTTTCTTCAGCGTTGGAAGTGGGGCGGTGTAACGGCAAATATTCGATGATCGGTTTATCTGAAATCACTACGCCGGCGGCGTGCGTTCCGGCGTTGCGTACCGTGCCTTCCATTTTTTCGGCGATGTCAATGACTTCTTTGAGTTGTTTATGTTCGTTGTAAATTTTCTTGAAGTCGGGGATTTCAAAGGCGTCTTTCATCGTCGTCGCACGGCCTGAAACAAACGGCACAAGCTTGGCGACGCGGTCTACTTCCGGCAGGGGAATTTCCATCACGCGCGCCACATCGCGGATGGCGGCTTTTGTGCCCATCGTTCCAAAGGTGATAATTTGCGCCACTTTATCGTCGCCGTATTTTCTGGCGCAATACTCCAGCATTTTAGAGCGGCGGTCGTCTTGAAAATCTAAATCAATATCCGGCATGGAAATACGCCCGGGGTTTAGAAAACGTTCAAAAATTAAAGCGTGTTCCAGCGGATCAACGACCGTGATCTCAAGCGTATAAGCGACGATTGAGCCCGCCGCCGAGCCGCGCGCGTTATACCAAGTCCCATGCTCGCGGGCGAAGCGACATAAATCCCAGACGATGAGGAAGTAAGCGTCGAAGCCCATTGTGTGGATGACGCTCAATTCATAAGCGAGCCTTTCTTGGACTTTTGGGCTGGTCGCTTCAGCCTTGTATTTTTTCTGCGCTCCGGCTTCGCATAAGGCGCGTAAATAAGTTTCTACAGTATGCTCGGCGGGGACGGAGAACTCCGGCAGGTGATAATTTTTGAACTCGAGATTGACGTTGCATCTTTCGGCGATCAATAAAGTGTTTGAAAGCGCAGTTGGAACTTCGGCGAAGAGCCGATTCATTTCCGCCGGCGAACGCAGGAAATATGAATCGTCGGTCATGCGCATCCGCTCGGGGTCGTTGTAGGTTGAGTTGGTTTGAATCGCCAGCAGAATATCTTGTAAACGCGCGTCCGTTTGATTGATGTAATGCACGTCGTTGGTGGCGATGTATTGCGCTTCGTAGCGCGCGCCCATTTCAAGCAATTTTTTATTGAGGTCAACGATTTCTGGAATGTTGTGTTGTTGTAGTTCGACAAAGAAATTGTCTTTGCCGAAAACGTCATAATACCAATTCATTTTCCGCACGGCTTCTTCGGGCTTTTCTTGTAATAAAGCGCGCGGGATTTCAGCCGACATACAGCCAGTGGTACAGATCAAGCCTTCTGCATGGGCGGCGAGAAATTCGCGGTCTATGCGCGGATAATAGTAGAAGCCTTCCAGTTGCGCGGCGGATGAGATTTTGAGCAGATTCTTATAGCCGGTTTCATTTTCCGCAAGCAGGAGCAGATGAAAGGAAGAACGATCGAGTTTTGAATCTTTATCTTGCATACCGCGCGCGGCTAGGTACGCTTCCACCCCGATGATCGGCTTGATATTCTCCGCGTGGGCGGCTTTGTAAAAATCAATCACCCCGTGCATGGTGCCGTGATCGGTGATCGCCACGGCGGACATTTCCAACTCTTTGACGCGTTTGATTAACTTTTTAATGTTGGAGAAACCATCCAACATGGAATATTCGGTATGGACGTGGAGGTGGGCGAAGGACATATTAGTTATTGGGTAAGCGGATTGCGTGAGTAAATTGAATTATAGCACGCATGTTCAAAAATCCGCTGGGCGCGCGGCTTAAAATATTTGGCTTAGCGCGGATTTTTTGATTGGCAGTGAAACCAATTGAGATACGCCCCAAAGAGAAAAATTAAACTGCTCAGGTATGCCCAAATCAAGAAGGCGATAATTACCGCCACTGTGCCATAAACCAGATTGGAAATTGAAATGTAAGTTGAAATGAACGCCAAAAAAAATTTCTTGGCGATCTCCCAAAGCGCGCCGCCGCCAATTGCGCCGGGGAGCGTTTCGCGCCAGGTGGAAGTTCCGTGCGGTAAAAGGCGATATAACGCCATGAATAAAACCATATCCAGCAGAATGGTTAGGCTGAGACTGAGGACGCTTTGTAAAGGTAAAATGCGGTCGGGAATCCAGAAGTGTAAATTTGCCAGCACGCTTCCGGCGAGCGAGATCAAGAAAAGCGCAGGACCCACGAACGCCAGGACGAATAAAATCGCTATGCCGCGCGCTTTCCAAGTGGCGCGTTTTTTTTCACGATGCCAAATTTCATTGAGCGTGTGCGTGAGCGTGTAAAAAACTGAAGACGCCGACCAGACCAACCCGAGCGCCGCCACGCCGCTCACTGCTCGCCGCGCCTGAATGATGCGGTCAAGGTTATCGCCTAGCAGTTGACCTAACGCGGGCGCGATAAATTCCATTTGATGCACAATCGCGTGTTGATCCATGTTTTGCCCGAAGCGTAAACTGGCGATGGCGATGCTGAGTAAAACCAAAGGGAACAGCGAAAAGAGCGCGAAATAGGCAATAGCCGAGGCTTTGATCGAAGTCTCCGGCTTGAA
>JADLCG010000159.1 GCA_020847355.1 Anaerolineales bacterium
TCCGGCATTTTCGCCTCTTCCATCTTTTTGCGAAAATCTTCAGCTTCAGCGGTTTGTTCGTCATTTTCGCCAAGTTCGCGTTGAATGGCTTTCATTTGTTCGCGCAGGAAATACTCGCGCTGAACTTTTTCAATTTCGCCGCGCGCTTCGTTTTGAATTTTTTGTCCGAGTTGCAGAACTTCCGCTTCGCGCACCAAAAGCCCGATCAGCTTTTTGAGTTTGGCGGTAGTTGAATCCAGTTCTAAAATTTCCTGCGAATCTTTCAAATCCATACGCTGAAAGTTGGCGATGGTATAGGCGGTTTGCAAAGGCTCTTCGATGGAAGTGATCGAACCCGCCAATTCATCCGGAAAGGAGGGAATCATCTGCGTAATTTGTTGGAACTGATCGCGGGCATTGCGCGCCAGCGCGTCCACTTCCAAACCTTCTTCAACAACTTCGGGCAGGAGTTCGATCTTCGCTTTGAGGTACGGTTCCTCTTGCACAAATTCGCCAAGTTTGAAGCGCTCCAAGCCTTGCACCAGCAAGCGGACAGTTCCGTCCGGCGCGCGCAGTAAGCGGTGAACCGTGGCAATTGTGCCAATCTGATACAGTTCGCCGGGCCCCGGGGATTCTTTTTCAGGATTCAGCGCGGCAACCAAGCCGACTAATTTATCTCCGCCAACTACATCATCCACCAATTTGATCGAGCGGGCTTGACCAACCGTCAACGGGACGGCCGTGTTGGGATAAACGACCACGCCGCGCAAAGGCAGGATCGGCAATGCTTCGGGGTATTTTGGCTTTTCGTCTTTATCGGCATCTTCCGGCGAGGAGGAGGCGTTGTTTTCCTTCTTCCCAAAACGCGAGAAGACCGATTCCATTAACATGTTGAGCATATCATCGTCTGTTTTTCCGAAGGCTTGGAAGTCGTTCATGTTGGTATTCCAACGGGAGGCGGGCATTCTACTCTTTACCTTTAATTTGGTTTGGGTTTATTTTTGGCAATTTGATGGTTAGAAAGCCGTCTTTATATTCTGCGGCTGATTCTTCTAAATTGACTGGTTGCGGCAATTCAACGGCAGTGGCAAATTTTCCGAAATGAATTTCCATTTGATAATAGGCGCGGCGTTCGGAAAAATCCGGGCGAACGCCGGAGATCAACAACCTGTTGTTTTCGATCAGGACTTCAAAATCATCTTCCTGCATCCCCGCGATCTCCACCCGAATGATATACGCCGCTTCAGTTTCATAGCTGTCAGTCGGCGGGCTCCAAACATTGGAGCGGGCTTGCCAGCTAACCGTGTGGAGTATTTCTCGCCGAACTTCAACCAGAGTTGCGCCCGATTTACGAACGATAGAGGGCATAGTGTCACTCCTTCCTATGCGCTTATTTTTTAGATAGCGCCCTCGGCGGGGATCGAACCCACAACCTACTGCTTAGAAGGCAGGCGCTCTGTCCATTGAGCTACGAGGGCAAGACTTGCTGTTTATTCTTCCGTTGCTTGTATTTCAAAAGGTCTTAAACCGCGATAAACCCGCGGACCGGCGATAGTTTTCAAAATTGTATCAGCAGAACGGCCTAATTTCTGGGCGAGGTCTTCGGCGGTCATTGGGATATTACCATTAGCGATGAAGGCGCGGAAGATCGCCTCCACCATGGCAGTGCGGGCATTCGCAAATTCAGGTTCCAAAGCGCAATGACTCATCAAGGTATGTTGCAGTCCGTCCACCAATTTTACTTCAGCGCTGGTTGGATCAATCCAATCAATTTTTTCGCTTTCTTCTAAATTGGCAAAAGCGGCTTGATGTTCTTCGCACAACAGCGAACGCAGAAATACGTGCCAGTCGTTTTCGTTTTGTTTCCACCAATCAAAATCAATATGAAAGGGGGTTTTGATTGTCGGCTTTAATAAACTCATTGATTCTCCTCATCCAGGCGGAAGTGCAAATCGCCAACATGCTTATAGACGGGGCTGGTTGCCAACAAAGCGAATAACGGCGCGGGCGGAACGCGGCGTAATAAATTTACGCCCGCGTATAACTCTTGCGCATGGACGTGGCCCTGCGGGTTAGACTTACTCAACTCGCGCATGACCAAAACGACCAAGTCTTCAAAGGCGCGTTTCTTTTCCCAGAGCGGGTCTAAGGCTTTGAAATCCGGCACTTGAATCGCCATACGTTCATTGAACTCGGCGGTGATCGCCTGCTTCAACATCGCAAATACAAAGCCGCCGTCCGTGCCAACCATGACGGTCCGCACCCAATCTTTGGAAGAGCGTTGCGTTTTCGCTTCCACGATCAACTCGGCGGAATTTTCGCCGCGCCGAATTTGCACCAACGAGCCGGGAATCAATTGATGCGCCTTATACCATTCGCGCAAGCCGAACACATAACCATGCTCCAAAACGACCCAAGCGGGAATGCGTTGTTTGGTTTTGCCGTCTACTAAAGTGAAACGAACGCGCTCGGTTTCATAAGCGGTCGGGAATAATTTTCTGGCGCGGTGTGACATAGGCAATGTGCCGGCGCGTAAATGCGGATAAATCAAAGTGATCGTATGCGCCGAAATTTCCGTGCGCACGTCGTCTTCGGTTTCAGTCAGTTCGTCATCCAGTTGCGCTTCGAGGGCTTTCATCGCTTCAGTCAAAGCCGAGCGCTCGTGCGGGATCGCCTCGTATCTGAGCGGCGGCGGGATTTCGCGCACATAATCTGGTTCAAGTCTGCGTAAACACCACAGCACCTGCCCCACCGGACCTACTTCATCAAAACGCTCGTCGTTTTGCAAAGCATAGTTAAGCGAAAACTCAGCCAGCCGTGGGTTTTCTCCGGCTGGCAAATCTAAATCTTTGATCAAAGCCTCCGCCGTCAAAGGTTCGCCGCCCGCCATATCTAAAACCGCTTCGGCAAGATTCAACTGCCCTTGCTTAATATCAATTAACAAAGCGCGCGGAAACCAACTACCGGCAATGCGCACTAAACCTTCTTCATTTGAAAAAGCGGCTTCAAGTTTACGCGCTAAAAATTCGCCGTGTTCTTGAACAATCGCCGCCGGATTCAATTCATCAGTTTCGGGCGGAGTTGACGGACCAGCGTTCAACGCATGTTCCGCCAAATTCGCCGCAAACAAACGCTCCGAGCCGTCTTCTAAAGCGACGGTCAAAACGTCAAACTCCGACACAGACGGATTTACGCCGGCGCGCAAAGCGGTCACTTTGCCCTGCTTCCATCCCAATGCGGAGAATTCCAACGCATCGCCAATTTGATATTTCTCTTTTGGAAAATAAGTTCGGCTATTCGCGTCGCGCTGTCCGTTTGAAATCGCGCGTTCAGTTTTGATTCTAAATTCAACCAAAGCGAAAACAAGGTCGCGAGTAGACAAAGGCGTCTCGCGTTCAAATAAATAATTTTGCAAATGCTCAATTTCTTGCGGGGTGATCTGGATTTTTAACCAGTATTCGGTGGGAAGTGTAAATGCGCCAGCCATACTCAGCCTTGAAATAATAAGTACACGATTAATGTGCCGAACCGATTATACCTTACCTTCTCTCTTGATTTCAATATTTTTCACAAATCGTCCAAGATAAGA